>NZ_JACFQU010000055.1:0-453 GCF_016101285.1 Gilliamella sp. W8136 | reverse complement strand
CAAGACGTACAGGTAAATCTAACCCTATCCAGTCCCCAGAAAGTAATACCGTTTTTAAAGGGAGTGTACGAGTATCGTGAGTCGCCACAATCAATAGCATGTCTAATAAGATAGGTACAGAGTTCCATACACAAACGTCATGTTCAAAAATTAATTGTAACCAGCTGGCAGCATCTCTGCGCTCTTCATCACTAATTAATACTAAACGGCCACCCACACCCAGTAGACCAAAGATATCAAATACAGATAAATCAAAATCGAGAGAAGAAACTGCCAGAGCACAACTTGAATTATCAATATGGTAACGCTGACAGATATCAACAATCGTATTTAAAGCCGCCTGATGACTAATCTCAACCCCTTTAGGCTCACCGGTCGAGCCGGAAGTAAAGATAATATAAGCTAACGATTTATTATCTACTTTTACCGGTTCGGCTAATGGTTTTAAATCCA
>NZ_JACFQU010000054.1:0-471 GCF_016101285.1 Gilliamella sp. W8136 | reverse complement strand
TGTAAAAATTATTCAGGAGTGTATACCGTTTCAGCATTTAAATTACTTTTATTTATAAATAATGCCTTATTAATCGTTTTAATCAAACCAAACCTAAGTTAATCAGTGAACTCATTTAAGCAGAATGTTTGTAAAAATTATTCAGGAGTGTATACCATTTCAGCATTTAAATTACTTTTATTTATATATAATGCCTTATTAATCATTCTAATCACACCAAACCCAAGTTAATCAGTGAACTCATTTAAGCAGAATGATTGTAAAAATTATTCAGGAGTGTATACCGTTTCAGCATTTAAATTACTTTTATTTATAAATAATACTTTATTAATCGTTTTAATCACACCCAACCTAAACTAATCGGTAAATTTATTTAAGCAGAATGATTGTAAAAATTATTCAGGAGTGTATACCGTTTCAGCATTTAAATTACTTTTATTTATAAATAATGCCTTATTAATCGTTTTAATC
>NZ_JACFQU010000053.1:0-476 GCF_016101285.1 Gilliamella sp. W8136 | reverse complement strand
CTGTTCACTCTTTATTGAGTGTCATCAAAATGTTGTAGGATTTTTCTAGGTTGTCGATGTATATAAATTGGTTATTAACGATTGTGAGTTAGTTATTTTATTCACTTTGTTTACTAGCCAAACCTTTTTATAGAATATAAATGGCTGTTCACTCTTTGTTGGCTGTAATCAAATTGTTGTAGGATATTTCTAGGTTGTCGATGTATATAAATTGGTTATTAACGATTATGAGTTAGTTATTTTATTCACTTTGTTTACTAGCCAAACCTTTTTATAGAATATAAATGGCTGTTCACTCTTTATTGAGTGTCATCAAATTGTTGTAGGATTTTTCTAGGTTGTCGATGTATATAAATTGGTTATTAACGATTGTTAGTTTTTTATTTTATTTACTTTATTTTCAAGCCAAACCTTTTTTATAGAATATAAATGGCTGTTCACTCTTTATTGAGTGTCATCAAAATGTTGTAGGATTT
>NZ_JACFQU010000005.1:120260-181985 GCF_016101285.1 Gilliamella sp. W8136 | reverse complement strand
AAATTTTTTGACCATGATATTTGTCTCCTATGATTTTTGTTTATATCATAGAGGCGACTTTTGTCCACTTTTTTGGCGAGGATCACCCCCCAACATTTTTTTAATGTGTTGAATTATGTAGAACGAGATAGGCGCATTTAATAAAAAATACAAAACAGTTCGAGTATTTTTCATTGGACGTTTTGATGGACGTTCTAAGCGTGGATTGAAATGGATTACTCTGGATGAGTATGGAATGAATAATAAAAATGAAAGCAAAAAAAAATTCACTTAAACCCTTTATGACAAAGGTCAAAATGAATTTCTCTGGATTGCTGTGGAACCCGCCACAAAAAATAGATGGCGAAAGCGCAGAAAAAAATAAAAGGCTCCCGCCTCTAACTATATCATATTGATTATTAATATTATTTACACGTTAAAAATTTTCTATAAAACCCGTTTGGACGTTTCATTGGACGTTCAAATATAGGACTTGTTCTTAGTAAAATAATATTATTTTTAATCAAAGTCAAACCTAAGTTTTGAGTATTACAAATTATTTATTGGTTAACTATTTTAGCTTCTCTCTGATGGGGATTAGTTGTCTTGTTACAGGATAATCTCCTTAGTTGATGGTTTAGTATACCGCTAATAATGTCTACAAAAAAGTATGCCGTTGCACTGCCAAATTAAAATTCGTTATTGAAAGTTAATTTGACAGTACCTCTAAATCTAATATAGTGATGAACCTTAGTACAGGATGCATTGAGTGTTAGTTGATCGAAAGAACCTAGAGTCTCCTCTGGTTATAGGGTACCAGTGATGAATTGAATGGCTTGATAACATTTGGTGGATGTTAGGATAATAAACGAAAATACCAAGCATTGCTCACAGTGATACACAAGCTTTTAATTATAGAATAAAAAACTACTTTTTCTCTTGTTTGGATTGAGCTAAACCCACTTTACTAATAAAGTAAAAAATAACTGCATTTAAAAAAATGCAAAACTGTTAATAATGTCACAAAATACTCCTCAGAGTAATTTTTAAGTAAGTATATCATTAGTTATATAGAATCAATTTACAGTATTAAAGAATTTGAGATAAAATTTTAATCACAAATTCTTGCTCTTCCTCTGTCAAAGAATAATAAATAGGTAAACTGATAGTACTAGAATAAAATTGCTCGGCATTTGGGAAATCACCATATTTAAATCCAAGATTTTTATAATATGGTTGGGTATGTATGGGAATATAATGAACATTAACCCCAATTCTGTTTGCTCTCAATAACTCGAAAACTCTCTTCCTATCGTCTTTTTTTTGCAATAAAATGGGGTAAAGATGAAAAGAGCTATAATTATATGGGGCTTGATATGGAAGAACTATAGGCAGATTTTGAAGTCGTTCATTATAATATTTAGCTATCAGGTTACGTCTGCTCACAAACTGATCAATTCTCTTTAATTGACTACATCCTAGAATCGCATGTATATCAGTCATTCTATAATTAAATCCTAAATCAATTTGCTGATAATGCCAATCACCATCAGGAGTAATAGGCATATAATTAATGTTTCTAGTAATACCGTGACTACGAAGAATTCGCATTTTTTCTGCAAGTATTGGATTATTAGTTATAGAAATTCCTCCCTCTCCAGTTGTTATAATTTTGACTGGATGAAAACTAAAAACAGTAATATCAGAATAATAGCAACTACCAATCTTCTTATCCCGATACATACCACCGATAGAATGTGATGCATCTTCAATAATATAAAATTTATATTTATCTGCTAATTTTTTTATTTTTAATAGATCACACGATTGACCAGCATAATTAACAGGAATAACAATTTTTGGTAGAGTATTATTTTTCTCAGCTTCAATTAGTTTTTCTTCAAGAAGCTCTGGATTCATATTATATGTCTGGGAGTCAATATCTACAAAATCAATAGTAGCACCACAATATAACCCACAATTAGCTGAAGCGACAAAAGAATTTGGTGAGGTCCACAATCTATCACCTTCAGATAAACCTAATGCTAAACAAGCAATATGTAGAGCAGATGTTGCGCTATTTGTTGCTACAGCAAATTGCCCTCCAACATAGTTACAAATATTGTTTTCAAAAATTTCTATAGTAGGTCCTTGTGTTAAAAAATCTGATCGAAGAACTTCAACCACTGAATTAATATCTTCAATAGAAATGTCTTGCTTTCCATAAGGGATATTCATATCTTATGACCTCTGTTAATTTATTAAATAAAATTTCTTTTAAAATCAATTAAATTATTTCATTTAAGCCAAGGTTACATCGAATAATAACACGCAAATCTATCATAAAACACTTCTGCTAAATGCCTAAACCAATGTTGATTAAACATTTACTACTGAACTTATGAGACAAAAGGATTTTGTATTAGCTTCCTTAGTTGAATAAAAGTTTACTTAATCACTGGTCGTATTTTTATATAAATTTATTACTATAAACAATATGAATTCCTTCCTACAATTCCGATAACTTTATTTGAGATCTATAGGTAATTGATTGTTTTTTAATAGTTTTTACGTTTTCATTATTAAGTCCTTTTATTTCTACTAAACTATAAGGATATTAGTATACTATATTTTAAATATCACATTTTGGCTTAAACAAAACCGGGTTGACTAACACTCTAAAAATTCTGCATGAAATTCACTTTCTTTTAAAATATCAAAAATAATTGATAGCATACAATAAATTTTATTAGTATTTAAATCTTGATGAAGTGGTAAAATTAAGATACTTGAAAAAATCTTTTCTGAAAAAGAAAAAGATGAATGACTACTAGTACAATATTTTTTATTTAAATGAATTGGATAATAATAAAAAGTACACTGAATACCTAAATCACCAAAAATTTTCATAATATTATAACGCTCTTGAGAATTCACAAAAATAGGAAAATAACTATATTCAGAAATTGGTTTATTTTTATTTGGTATACATTTTATGTCTTTTATACTCAACAAATACCAAGCATCTAATGTGGATAAAGATTTCTTATATTCTAAAAAGCTTAAGCATCTATAATATGCAGAATAAGCCTGAATTTTACTGATCGGTACTATATACTTTTCCTTAATCGTTCTGCTATTAATAAGAGCCTCAAGCGTATCAAATGAAATGGAAGTCTTTTTTTCTAAGTTGTAGTCATTTTCTATAAATTTGAGTTCTTTTAATAAATATATATTAATTTCATCGGAACAATTATGAGAGATTACAGCCCCCCCTCCCACAGAAGAACAAGGTTTTGAGCGTCCAAAAGAAACGATCGAGAACCAATATTTTAAATAATACCCAAATATTGTTGATTCCATGGGAAAACTCTGTGCTTCATCAAAAATAATGGGAATATTAAGCTGGGAAAGTAGATAAAGCATTTCTTCATCAATATAATTTTTACCAAAAAAGGAAGGAAAAATAAGTAAAGATTGTTGTTCTTTTTGTAAGGATTCAATGAAAGCCTTAGTCGGCATCAGATTATAATTTAATTCATAAAGTTTTATTTTACATTTACTCGTTAGTATTGCATCGGCTACCTCAAGACAAAAATAAGATGGGATATAAACACTGTCTATCGCCATGATATCTTTCATCATATTAATTATATATAATATTGCAGAACTTCCCGAATCCATTAATTTGATACTATTTTCATTAACCTTAAAATGCATACTAATATATTTAGTAAGAACTTGAAGATCGGCCGATGAGTTATAGTTATGTGATATATAATTAATACTATTCGTCTGATATAACGCATAATTATAGTTTGGTAATCTATAAAATCTAGTATCCATTTATATTTTCATCAACTTTTCAATATGGGGGAAAAAAACATTACAAAAATCAATAATATCAAAAAAATCAATATATTCATTTTTTGAATGCGCCTGTTCTAATTTTCCGGGTCCCCAAATAAAGATAGGAAACCCAAATGTTGAAAAAACTGATGCATCACAAGCACTCCTAAATATCTCCGTCTCATCTTTTATACCGTTATTATTAAGATAGGGATCAATTTGCAAATCATTATACTCTAATTTATGTTTATAGGAGTTACATATCTTATTAAAGACTAGCTTCATTTCATTTACCAGTAAATTATGGGGCAAAGTAAACGACCCATGAATTGTCAAGTTTGGTATAGGTAATGATGCATCTACCCCTCCATTTATTAAACCTATATTATAGTTAAAATGTTTGTAGTGTTTTAATTCTTGCTCAAGTTTATTGATTATTTCATAAAGTATTTTAATAGCATCAGGCTCGTACTGAGCATTCATGTGAGTAACAGTATTGTATATTGTTAATTGAAATGGCAACATTCCGAAAGTTGCAGTACACATTTTATTGCTAGATGGTTCACCAATAAAACATTGAGTACTAGTATCAACCAGTTTGTGAGACCTTAACCACTGGCTGCATCTGATTGAACCATTTCCACCTATTTCTTCATCCACTACTGAAGTGAAAATGATTTTCCCTCTCCAATTAGTATCTTTTAATATATTGCCTACAAAAGTATACAGGCATAAGCCAACTATCATATCACTGGCACCACGGCCATATAGTTTGAATTCATCAATAAAAACAGCGTTCTTTTTTACATCAAAGTCAATAATATCAATATCAATGTGTCCATTTAACAAAATGGTATTACCTGGTTTACCAGAATCAAGGATAGCATATAAATTAACTCTATCTCTATTTTTATAGTCATTGTAATAATCATGATAACGCCATGGTTTTTTTATATATTTCTCATTTTTAATATCTGAATAAGTAAAATAATCTAAGTAAGTTTTCCAACCATTATTATCTAAATACTTTTTTAATTTTATCTGAGATGATAATTGAGCATCAGAACCATAAATAGGATAAAAATCCATCAGTTCTGTGGCTAAAAATAAAGATTCACAAACATCGTAATTAAAACTTTGAATACTTTTATGAGACAAAATGTTATTTATTTTATCTTTCATCATAATATGACCCTATTCAAGTAATTTTAGAGCACCATTTTTTCATCAAATAAATATTAGTGCGATTAACATAATCATCTTCCCTAATTTCTAAAATAATATTTCCTTTGCTTTTATTTAATATAGAATTAAAACTTTCTATATAATGATCATTATTTGGAATAATTCCTTCATTACAAAACTGATTAGTTAATGGATTCGCAATCACATCAAAAGCGGAAAAATGCCAATGATGGATTTCATCAATAATGTTCAAGTAATCCATATGAAAACATTCTTTATATCGAGGTAATACTTTTCGGAAATCATCATCTATTTTAGATTTTTCCATAGTTTCAACCACATTAAAGTAATGACAAATATCCCAAGTAAATTTAAGCTTATCTGTTGACATATTTTTGACATCGCTGTCAAAAAGTATTAAAGCATCAGCATCATCGCATCTATTACCAATTGGAGGCATATTTTCTAAACATAATGTTAGTCCTTTAGAAAATTCTGTAGCTAAATATAACCTATCGAATAATTTATTTTTTAAATAATCAATATTTTTACCATGCCACTCATTTAATAAATATTTAATATTTGGATGTATTGTTAAAGTTTTTAATCCTAAATCATCACACATTTCAATACATAATTTAAGGTAATTAAAAACATTTGTATCATTTACATAATCACAATCATTCATAGGAAAATGAAAACTTATATTTTTATGACCAATTATTTTTCCTAATATATCAATATTGGCTCTAATTTTTTCTATTTTATTTCCTAGAAGGTCATTGATTGAGAAAATAATTGCTTCAGCCTTATTAAAGTTAGAAATTAATTTTTGTGAAACTTGCTCTAGATCCAGTGCATAAAAAGAAAAACCAAGCCTGCTATCAATTGATTCATTTAGATTCATGTGCTTTATTCCATTTAATCATTCTTTCTATTCCTTCAATAAGACTAATTTTAGGTTCATATCCAAGCAGATTCCTTGCTTTATCTATGCTAACTCTTCTTAATTGAATATCGGGAACAAACAAATTAGTTATCTCTATTTTTGATTTTGATTTCACTAATTTCTTAATTAATTTTGCCAGTTCAAATATCGTTAGCTGATTGTGAGGATTACCTATATTAAAAACCTCACATACATAATTTGATTCTATGGCTTTAGTTACACCTAAAATGAAATCATCAATATAACACCAAGCCCTGAGTTGCTTGCCATCACCATCAACATACACATCATCATTATTAAGCATTTTAGTCAAAAAAGTATTAATAGCATTACTTCCTTTTCTGTATTCACCAAAAATATTAAATGGCCGAATAATAATGACGGGGATACCATATTCACGATGATATGCAGAAGTTAAATGATCGGCCGTTATTTTGCTGGCGGCGTAACACCATCTAGGTTCACTTATACAGCCTATAATAGCGGGATCATGTTCTGTTGCATTATCGCTTGTATTTCCATAAATCTCACTGGTACTAAATGTTATATATTTTTTAAGATTGGATTGCTTTGATGCTAAATTTAAAGAATTTTCAGCGCATTTCAAATTAGTTAGTATGGTTTGAATGGATTCAACAGTAACTTTTTTTATTCCTAATAACGCAGATACATTAATAATATAATCATAATCTGTCCCTACATTTAAAAAGTCTTTTTTGTTAGTGATATCCATTTTGTAGATTGTGATATTCGTTAAATCTAATGACATTAATTTAAGAACTGAATTTTCATATTCAATTTTATCTACAATAGTAATATAGTTGGTTATATGGTAATGTCGAACAAGAGCTGCTCCAATAAACCCCAAGCCGCCCAAGATTAGAATTTTTTGATTATATAACATACACTACTCCTATTACATAAATAATTACTATTACAAACTCCAATAGGTATAGCCTAGCTCTATAGCTTTTTCTTTATCAAAAATACTCTTAACGTCTAACAATATAGCATTCTCTTGATTTCTATATTTTAGCTTTAACTCTTCTAAACTTATTTTTCTATATTCATCATGAGGAACTGTCAGAACTATTATGTCATTATTATCTGACATCTTTTTTACATAATTATATGGTAGAAGGTTCATAGCTATATCCTCTTCAATATAGCAATCAAGAACTTCAATATTATAGTTATACTGATTTAACACATTTACCAAATCCAAAACTTTTGAGTTTCTAGCATCACCAATATTTTCTCTGAAAGAAAAACCTAGAAAAGTTATTTTCGGGGTATTAATATTATTTACCAGAATAAACTCATTAATAACTGATTCAATTAGGTTAACCATTTTTTCATTTATATTTCTAGCTGATTCTAACAAAGAAAGGTTAACACCAATCTTTTGCGCTTTTTCAATTAAATAATAGGAATCGACACCTATACAATGCCCTCCAACTAATCCAGGACAAAAATCCAGCGCATTCCATTTTGTTTTACATGCTTTTAATACATTTACACTACTAATTCCAATTGATTGCAATAATATAGAAATCTCATTTAAAAATGCAATATTTATATCTCTTTGACAATTTTCTATAATTTTTGCAGCTTCAGCCTCTTTTATGCAGCTAGTTTTATACAGCGGTACATCAACTATACTTTGGTAAACTGATGAGATTGTATTTAACGCCTTATCACAATTTGAAGACACTATTTTAACTGTATTTCTAATTGTATGCATATCATCGTTACAATTAATTCGTTCAGGAGAATATCCAACCTGAAAATCTTTTTTCGCTTTCAATTGTGAAACTCTCTCTAAAAGAGGAATACATAAATCCTCTGTCACTCCTGGGTAGACTGTAGATTCATATACGACTATATCCCCTTTCTTTAATTTTCGCGCAATGGTTTCCGTTGCTGAAAATAAACAACTTAAATCAGGTTTATTTTTACTATCAATAGGAGTCGGAACAACAATTATATAAAAATTAGAATTAAGTAAATCATCGCTACAGTAGGTCATATTTGAAGTATTATATGTTTTTTTTAATCTCTCGATTTTTTTGCTATCAATATCAAAACCTATTGTTTTATAAATTTTAGAAAATTCAAGGAAAAGAGGTAAACCGACATACCCCATTCCTATTATTGCAATTTCAAATTCTCTATTATTTGTATTGTTCATAACAGCACCTCAGCATATTAATTTTACTTAATGATCAACAATAAAATCCATTAAACTAATGTTCTTGGCCTGCACTATGATTTTACTCCAGTTTTTTAAGAGTTTAACGTGTAAGAAGTATTCTTCATTACATTCGGCAATACATTTTGTAGTGACTTTCCTTAATTCTTGTCCTATCTTTGAATAATTTTCATCGAATTTTAATAATACTTCATCAATAATTCTGATTATATGCTCTTCTCTTTTAGTATCATTAGAAGCAAATGATGCTATTTTTTCAGAAAGAGACTCACACATTTGTTGAGAAACGAAGCAATCATCATAATCACAAAAGTTATCAATAAGCTTATCATTATAGATACTTCCATATAATGAAAAATAATCTGCAAATTTTAACATCCCATACCAATATTTTAGTTTTTTATCATACTCAAATCTTTCATCATGATATTCATGAAACACGGGTCTAGTATGATGTACAGATGGGTAGCCTAATGCAGTCGAGGTATCAAAAGCGAAATAATCCGCTGCTAATGTATTTTTACCAGGTAAGTTTGGTAGAAACTCAAATAGTCGATATACACTTACATTACCACAGTCAGGATTACACCCATCGTTAACAGAAGTAACTAAGGAAATAACATCATTTTGAGGAACGGGTTGCTCTAATTTGAATATATCATCGCAAATATCAATAATATGCTCAGATTTAAAACCAAGTAGTTCATATATTTTATAAACATAGTCATACGACACTTTTGCAAAATCTTTTACATCAAGATTCCACTCACCTAAGTAATTCCCACCAACCACAAGTATTCGTCTTTTATTGTTTATATCTTGTTTAAGATTTTTGATATCCAAGTCATTAACTATTTCCATTATTGGTTTACCTAAATACTTTAACTCATACTCAATTGGATAGACTTCCCTAGCTTCACTCCTTCTATCAAATAACAAACAAGTATCAGAATCTCTTCTATGATAGGCGTTAGCCCCCATTGAGCACGCAAATAAACCTAATTTATTCGTAGCAGTAGCATAATCGGTACCTGTATAAGTAAAAATCTTATAGAAATCATCATCCATACCTTTAAAAAGTGACTTAAAGTATTTTTTCTGTACATCAACAGATAGATGTAGAATATTCAATTTTGGATATTGATTTTTTAATGATTTAATAATTTCATTATTTTCTATAGATGAAAATTCATTGGTTTCAACTACAATTAAAGGAATATTAACTTGCAAGACATTATTTGCGTATAAAATCTCCTTAATATAACTACTAACACTATCTTTAATACTTCTATTTGTTGGTATAAAAAATACTGATTTCATAGTTACTCCTTAGTTACTCCTTAGTTAATTGAACTAATAATTAATTTTGTAACAAACGATAATATTTAAAATGATTTTTCAAACACATAATATTTAAAATCCTTAGCTCCCCATGTTTTTTTAAATTGTCTTAATGTATCACTATGTGAAAACCCCAAGTTGATATAATCAATATCTGAATACTTAGTAATAATATGGGAGAGTACTTTATGATTTGGTTTAAATTTCAATGAAACACTATCACTAGCGTTTATCCAATAAAAGATATTATTTTTTGATTTTAATATAATACTACCTGATACAATTTTGCCATTATAGTAAGCTAAATATAGTTCTGCATTTCTTTCATCATTAAGCAAATCTTCGATTAAAGGCAAACTGATACAATAATTAGCATTAACTTTTTTCATGGTTTTTATATATAAATCATAAAAAAACACTAATTCACTACGATTATTTTTATTATAACAATGAACTGTTATTTGATTTTTTTCTGCGCATCTAATATCTGTTCTCACACTACCTTTAAATAAGCGATAACCCAACTCTCTAAACTCTTGCATTACAATTATTTGAGTAGTCATTTCTGTTTTCAGATACTTATTTAGGTTTTCTACAGAAAGTTCGCAAGGAAAAAGTGGAGGGATTATTATTTTTTTTATGTCTATATCATGGATAATTTTTAGATTAACAATTATTTCTTCAAGAACAAAACAACTCTGTGGTGCTGGAAATATACCGCCATAACCTATGACACCAATTTGGTATATTTTATCAATTTCATTGTAAAATAGATCAACCTTGTAATTTCTATTTGCAGCATTAATTACTATATTTATATAATTAAATTGAAAATATTTAGTTATGATGTTTTTGAAATAATCATCATGGAAACAGCAATGATATGATTGTAGTTTATTTACCATTCTCCACTCCATCATTATCAGAAAAATATTTAGCAAAACAAATTTATATATAAAATAGAATTAATTTTCTAAGTCATTAATTGTTAATGGATTTAAGTTTAATCAACAAATAATATTTGATATGCTCTATATTTATTTAATTTTTAAGATAAGAAAGCTATAAATAACTTTTGTTACAAAGAACGAATACATTGATTTATTATTTTTACAATACCGGTTATCTGTTTTATAGTAAATTTAAATTTTTGTCAATATAAAAGATCAATCTTCAGAGTCCGATCTTGAAAAAGTATTGATCGAACATCTTACAAATTTTCTGCTTGAACTTGGCGACGACTTTGCCTTTTCCGCCCAACAATGTAAACTGAGAATTGATGATTATTGCTTCAAAAATAGATTTTACTTTTTTCATCGTCGGCTAAAATGCTTGATACTTATCGAAATACTATTGATAATTGTTTAGATGAATTTAAAAAGCAGGGGAGATCTGCTACTTATTCTGATCAAGCTATTGAGTGTTGTTTAACAATAAAAGCACTGTTTCAATTCCCGTTACGTCAAACCATTGGTTTACTTGAGAGTCTATTTTCTTTGGCTAAGCTTAGTTCCGCTGTTTAAGTTGTCTGCTGTATTGTGAGGTTCATTGTTGGGGGGTATCATGCGAAGCAACGACTGGACACCACGAAAAGTAGTCTAGAACTCAGTCAAAAAGGGATCAGACTTGACCAATTGGAATGAATAATAAAAATGAAACCAAAAAAAAATTCACTTAAACCCTTTATGATAAAGGTCAAAATGAATTTCTCTGGATTGCTGTGGAACCCGCCACAAAAAATAGATGGCGGAAGCGCAGAGATTCGAACTCTGGGAGGGTCGCCCCTCGCCGGTTTTCAAGACCGGTGCTTTCAACCGCTCAGCCACACTTCCGCAATGGCTGTGCATATTAAAGTAGACTTACTTATTTGTAAATAGGTATTTTAAATTTTTTGATTGTTTGCTTTAATTTTCATCAAATCTAGCCATAATTAGTGTAAATATGGCGCTTTCACTATCAAAATAGTGTTGGAATTTATTTTAACGGGTATAATATGGCACAAATAAAAATGCGTGTTTACAAAAATGTTAGAGCAAATACAAACTGATGATAATGGTTATTTAAAAAATTGGCAGGATTGGACTGTTGATTTGGTTCCTTTATTGGCAAAAAAGGAGTCTATTGAATTAACTGATGCACATTGGGAAGTGATTTTATTTGTCCGTGATTTTTATTTAGAGTATAAGACATCGCCAGCGATTAGAGCGTTAGTTAAAGCGATGGAAAAAAAATTTGGTGTAGAAAAGGGTAGTAGTCGTTATTTATATAAATTATTTCCTGATGGCCCTGCTAAACAAGCAACTAAACTTGCAGGCTTACCAAAACCCGTTAAATGTATCTAAATAAGCGAATAGAATAATCTCATGATTAGATGGAAATTGCCTTTAATTTTACTTCTTGTGCTTGGTTATTTGCAATACTCGCTATGGTATGGCAAAAATAATATTTATGATTACCAAGATAATCTACAAGTGTTGGCTGATCTTCATGAGCAAAATGCACGATTAAAAGATCGTAATGAACAGATGTTTGCCGAGATTAATAGTTTGCAGCAAGGTTCTGAAGCGATAGAAGAGCGTGCGCGCAACCATTTAGGTATGGTAAAACCGAATGAATATTTCTATCGAATTATTAAAGATCCCAACCCGCAATCTCAATAAGGCGTAACGTGAATAGTACCAGTAATATTGTCGCAATTGTTCCAGCCGCTGGAATCGGTTGCCGTATGAATAATCAATTACCAAAACAATATTTGAAAATTGGCTCCAAGACGGTCATTGAGCACACTTTAAATAAGCTATTATCGCATCCTAAAATTACACAGGTGATTGTCGTTATTAATCGTGAAGATGTAATATTTAAAACGCTTGCAATTGCTTTGCATGATAAGATAAAAGTCACTATAGGCGGAGAAACCCGTGCCGAGTCGGTATTAGCGGGTTTGCATTTATTAAATGATAATCAATGGGCGCTGGTTCATGACGCAGCAAGACCTTGTGTTTGCCATGATGATATAACACAATTAATTGATATTGTACTCAATGCACAACAAGGCGGTATTTTAGCTACTCGCGTCAGCGATACCATAAAGCGTGCTTATCAAAATAATGATAATATTATTGAATGCTCCGAAGATAGAAATTATTTATGGGCAGCAGCAACGCCACAGTTATTTAAAGCAAATGAGCTAAAATCATGTTTGCAGCAGGCTTTGGATAATCATATGACAATTACTGACGAAGCTTCTGCCATTGAATATTGTGGTGGGCATCCATTATTGGTTGAATGTCGCCGCGATAATATCAAAATTACTCGACCTGAAGACTTAGCGTTGGCCACTTTTTATTTAACTACATAAATGATTATAGGTAGAATTATGCGAATAGGTCATGGATTTGATGTTCATAAATTTGGAGGGCAAGGCCCCATAACGCTTGGAGGAGTGAAAATTCCTTATCAATATGGTCTGGTTGCTCATTCCGATGGGGATGTGGTATTACATGCCATAACTGATGCGTTAATTGGTGCATTAGCGTTAGGAGATATTGGTAAACTTTTTCCTGATAACGATCCTCAATATAAAGGAATTGATAGCCGAATATTATTAAGAAAAGTTTATAGCATTATTCAAAACAAAGGTTATGAACTTGTTAATTTAGATACGACTATTATTGCTCAAGAGCCTAAAATGCGTGGGCATGTCGATCAAATGCGAGTTAATATTGCTGAAGATCTTAATGTTCACTTTGATCAAATTAGTGTCAAAGCAACCACTACAGAACAATTAGGTTTTACCGGGCGTAAAGAGGGTATAGCCTGTGAAGCAGTCGTATTACTTACTAAAATAGCTAAAGTCAATTAAATCAAAAGATAGGTAGCATTCGTGTTAACAGAACTGAATTATTTTTATGGTAAACCAACAGTAACAGGACAATATAAACAACAATATGAAGATTTTATTGTTACTGAAGATCTCGGATTTGAGCTAACCGGTGATGGTGAACACGTCTTGGTTTATCTTCAAAAACGTGATTGTAATACGATATTTGTTGCTGAGCAATTAGCTAAATATGTGGGTATTTCAGCCAAGTTAGTCAGTTATGCAGGATTAAAAGATCGCCAAGCGGTCACTCGTCAGTGGTTTAGTTTACATATGCCAGGTCAAGCAACACCTGATTTTTCGGATTTTAATTTAGACGGATGTGAAATTTTAAAAATTACACGACATAATAAAAAATTAAAAATAGGGGCTTTGAAAGGCAACTATTTTGATATTACGTTGAAAATGCTAAGTGATAAATCAGGGATTGAGACTAAATTAGCGTTAATTAAAGAAAATGGGGTGCCAAATTATTTTGGCGAACAGCGTTTTGGTCGCGAACAAAATAATATCACTCAAGCTATCAAATGGGCAAATGGCGAGATTTCCGTTAAAGATCGTAAAAAACGCAGTTTTTACCTTTCAGCAGCACGTAGTGCGATTTTTAATGATATTGTCAGTCAACGAATTGCCGAAAATTTGCATCGTACCGCACTTGATGGTGATATATTACAACTTGCTGGGCGTGGAAGTTGGTTTGTTGCAAAAACAGAAGAACTCGATTTATTGCAACACCGTTTAGAAAATCGTGAAATTACCATTACTGCACCTATGCTGGGCGATTCCCCACTAGGGACAATGTCTCAAGCACTTGAATTTGAGCAAAATTGTTTAAAAAATTGGACCATTTTTCTTGAATTATTTAAAAAAGAACGTATTGAAACTGCAAGGCGCTCTATAGTGGTCTATCCTTTAGAACTTAACTGGCAATGGTTAAATGATAATAGTCTTACTATGCGTTTTTATTTACCGTCAGGATGTTACGCCACAAGTGTGATACGTGAATTGATAATAGGAAATGAGTAATACATATGCAAAGTTTAAAAATGCAGTCTCTAATTAAATTATTGCGTCAGCAGGGAATCAAAGATGAGCGTGTCTTAACAGCTTTTGCCTCTATACCACGAGAACACTTTATCGACGAGGCTCTATCCCATCAGGCTTATGATAATTGTTCTTTACCGATAGGGAGTGGGCAAACCATTTCACAACCTTATATCGTTGCAAAGATGACCGAGCTATTACGTTTAGAACCTAACTCAAAAGTGCTTGAAATTGGAACTGGATCTGGTTATCAAACGGCAATTTTAGCCAAATTAGTCAACCACGTTTGTTCGGTTGAAAGAATTAAAAGTTTACAATGGAATACTAAACGTCGTTTAAAACAGTTAGACATTCACAATATTTCAACTCGACATGGAGATGGTTGGTTAGGATGGCCGGAACGAGGTCCATTTGATGGTATTATTGTCACTGCTGCTGCAACACAGGTACCACAAAGTCTTTTAGATCAGTTAGCGGATAAAGGGCGCTTAGTCATCCCTGTTGGGGATGAAGACAATCAAGTCCTTCAATTAATAAAACGCAGTGGTGACGGTTTTATTGTAAAAAATGTCGAAGATGTTAAATTTGTCCCACTTATTAAAGGTGATATTGAATAACAAAGCCTTATTAATAACTTTAATGAGCTCGTTAATATTTAAGATTTAATACTCAGTATTTTTTGACTGATCTTATATTACTGTTTTTTGTTATTTTTAATAATATAAACAAATAGTGATTGATTAGATTTTGCTGATTTTCTTTTGAATATTATCCACCATACTCATGGGTACCTGTCTTTATAGCAATAGCAACTAAAGTGATAACTATTTAATTAAAAAATTCTGATTGTTGGCTGGTGAAATCTTTCGATTATTAATTTCTAAATATCATTGAATAGATATAAAATTATCCATGCTGTTTGCATGGATAATTTTTTACTGAAACGTATGCATTTCCTGAAACTTTTTGACAGACATATTTATTGTGTTTGTTCAGAATTTCTCCACTCACAAATACCATAAATTGCATTAAATAGATAAATTAAATATTGTGCAGCAATAACGATGTTATCTGTATAAATATTAAGACCAATTACCAACACATTTAATATCACCCAAAAATACCAATTGAATGAGTAACGCATCATCAACAATAATTGGGCAACAATTCCTAATCCAAAGATAAAGCAGTTAGTTATAAGCTGATAACTACTATTGTTGACTTCAAGCGATTCAGTGATGTAAATATTTAAAAATACTGCTGCAATAAGGGCGATAATGGCACATAAAAAATTACTTTCGCTCAAGGTTCTGGATTTAACATTTTTATTGTTATCTTGATTTTTTTGCCAATTAATTAAGCCATAAATGTGTGAACCAAAATAGCAAATACTTGGTAAGCCAGCACCAATATTACCGTTAAGAAAGTTAGCAGAGCATTCAGCAACATTGGCTAACATGCCCATCACATTTCCCATATTTTTACGTTTGGCCAATAATATTACACAGATCAATCCACAAAAAGCACCAATATAGGAAATGGTATAACGAAGATTAAATTGACTAAATGGGTCGGTGTATAAAAAGACCAACGTTACACATATTATGCAAAAAAGTGGATAGAATTTGTTTCGTCCAATAAATATTATAAGTTGATTTAATTTATTCATAATTAATACTCTTCATTGTTGATAAGTTGATTGACTAAATCAATACAACATAAATAGCGTTCTTCATAATTAGGTGAATCTATTCGAATATAGTTAATGTTATTTTTTTCTAAAATTGAGATGAGCAACTGTTGAAAGTCTTTACGCTGTTTCGGACTCCCCAAATGGCGTAATCCGTCGGCTACCCAAGGTGTATTGTTGCCAAGCAATATAACTAGATCAAAACGGTAGTTGTTAATCATTGCTTGTAAAAATGGGTGTTCTTTACCTTCATATTTTTTACAGAAAGCTTGAGTCGTGACAAAATCAGTATCAATAAATGAGACTTTATTGGCATGTTTTATTGCAAAATCAATATATTGTGCATGACCTAGTGCAATTTTATCGTAATCTGCATATTGTAATGCTCGTTCGTCTCCGCCTAATTGAGAAAAAACGTAATCTCGCCCATATTCCCAAGCGCTGGTAGTATTAAATACATTAGCTAATTTATTGACTAATGTTGATTTACCACTTGATTCGCCTCCTAAAATCGCCACTGTTCTAACAAAGAATGGTCTGACTTCAGTTGGAATGTACTGCCAATTTTTGAGGGGTGCTTTGCGAATTTGGGTACCACTAACTTTCATAAATTCTCTTTGTGGATCGATGAGTACCGTATTTAAATTAAATAACTCCTTGTACATGGTAACGTCTTGAGGTTCGCTTGAATAAACGCATTCAGGTTCGATGCCTTTTGCTTTAAACAGCTTTTTGACGCGTTCACTCCATTGCAGCCAACCATTTGGATAGGCAGGGATGCCATCTTCTTCTAATAATTCAATGTGAATATTTTTTTGATATTTAAAAGTTTGTAATAGCCAACGAATTCGATCATTGATTGTTGGTTGCCGAGACATGGCACTTTCTTCAAATAATGCCATATCACGTTCTGTATCGGAACAAAGAATCACATATAACTCATCGACTTGACTAATTGCACGTTGAATAAGGTGAATATGTCCAGTATGTAATGGATAAAATTTACCAAAAATGACCCCCACTTTTTTGTTTTTGGTTGGTTGTTCAATTTGCAAATATTGGTGAAGCGATTGCAATTTTTGCGCACTTGGATTTTTGATTTTATCGTTAGCGAGTTGACTTAAATAACCTTTAGTCATTTGACAAGCATCGGCAACGGTTTGCAATGATAAATTCCTACGTTTGATTGCTTTTTTTAAATAACTGAAGCTATTCATAGTGTTTCCTTATACTTTGTTTTTTATTTTTAACAAAATATACATTTTTTTAATCAAATGTTCAATATATAAAACTAAATTAATTTTTTATTTAACACAAAATTAAATTTTATGGAAATTTAAGCAGAAATAGCCAATACTATTTTAAGTACGGTTATCATGGATAGATATGCGATACAGACATGTTTATAACATGAATATATTTAAATAATTAAAATATAAAATTATTAAAAAAGGGACAGTATGAAAATTCAAAAAATAGTTTTTTTAATTGCATTAGTTTCAGGTAGTGCTTTTGCCGATAATAATATCACTTTAAATAAAGTGACTTTATTTTTTCAAGGTGCCGAATTACAAGGTCAAGCAATGGTATCACTAAAGAAAGGTGAAAGTGAAATAGTTTTAACTGGAATTGCAGATGGTATTAGACCAAACTCTATAAATGTTGGATTTGATGTTAATAGTAACGTAGAAATATTATCCGTATCATTAGACGAAAAGCATCCAAAAACTAATGAAAATAGTAGTGAAATCAGTGCATTAAATCAACAATTGCAACAGTTACAAAAAAAGTTTGATACAACTGAAATTCAGTTAAAAGCTGTAAATGAGCAAATTGAACTTTTGAAAGGCAATCGATTAGAAAAATTAACTAAAATTGATAATGATGATTTAGCTCAATTAAAAAAAGTGATGGATTTTATCAAAACTAATTTGGTTGTTGCATTAGATGAACAATATCAGTTACAACAAGAAATTGAACAATTAACCTTTCAGATAACTGAATGCCAAACTAAAATCGACAAACAAAAGCAAGCTCAAGAGGCTTTAGTTAGTGCTGTTGTCGTAAAAGTTCATGCTCAAAATGACATTACATTACCCGTTACGCTTTCTTATATAACTAAAAACGCAGGTTGGAAGCCTGTTTATGATATTCGCGTTAAAGATATTGATTCTCCATTACATTTAACCTATAAAGCTGATATTTACCAAAATAGCGGTATAGATTGGAAAGATATTAATTTTAGCTTGTCAACGTCTCTACCTACAGATAACCTAAAGTCATCGGAATTATGGTTATGGCATATTGACACTTATTCAGAAAAAGGTGGGTTCTTTTTTTCTAAAATTGGTTATGATGAAAAGAGCGAAAAAGAATCAAGATCGAGAAGACCATCGGATGAAGATTTTCCTAATGAGTTGGGTGTGAATACTCAGTTTGAAGTTAATTTGCCCTATACCATTAAAACAAACAATCAAAGTGACTTATTAACATTACAAGATAAAGAAGTGAAAGCCCAATACCATTATGTGGCAACACCAAAAATAGATAATAACGTTTATTTGGAAGCACAAATTGCAGATTGGGATAAACTTAATTTATTACCTGGTCAATCATCAATATTTTTTAATGGTAAATATATAGGTAAAAGCTTTATTAATACAATATTTGCTGAAGAGACTCTAGATCTTTATTTAGGTAAAGATAGAAATATTTCACTTTCACGCTATCGAGATAATAGTGAAACCTTAAAACCTGTGTCGGTGGGTAATGATGTTTCACAAAGATATGCCTATACGATTGATGTAAAAAATGGCAAGTCGATGCCAATAAATTTAGTTGTCTATGATCAGCTCCCAGTTATTATCAATAAAATCGTAACGCTTGATGATATTAAGTATACCGGTGCAAGTTATGATAAAAAAACAGGATTAATAAAATGGAAGTTTGATTTGAATCCGAATGAGACTAAAAAACTTAATTTAAGCTTCAAACTCACTTATCCAAAAGATAAAGTTAACGATATAATGGGACTAAAAGTTAATAACTGAACATATCCCATGTTAATAGAATGGTTAACCCAATTTGAACAAAATAGCCAAATCAGTTTACTTGATATTCATTTAGCTCTGTTTTTAACCGATAAAGCGGAGCTAGATGATGATATTACAGCTAAACGTTTTAGTTTTTTAGTCTTATCACTGAGTAAAGAAGTGAGAGCAGGTCATGTCTGTCTTGATCTGACTAATTTAAATCAACAATTCATTGAACCACAATTATGGCAGGATTTGGGGGCACCGAGTGAACAAGCTTGGCAAGCTGTACTTGAACAAGCTGAAAGTAAACACGTTGTGAGTGATGGCAGAAACTTATCACCCCTTATTTTTACCCAAAATAAACTCTATTTTCAGCGTATGTGGTTTGATGAAGTCAATGTAGCTCAATATTTTAATCACACAACACTTGCCCAAGAATCCAATTACTTAATTGATTTAAATGTAATTCTCAATCAGCTTTTTAGCAATAATGAAGAGTCTATCGATTGGCAAAAAGTTGCCGTGGCAGTTGCATTAACCCGTAAAGTAGCCATTATTTCTGGTGGGCCGGGAACGGGGAAAACCACAACAGTTGCAAAAATACTTGCTGCAATTAGACAAACAAATCCTAAAGCTCGATTAGTTACATCCGCACCTACAGGTAAAGCGGCGTCAAGATTAACTGAATCGCTAAGTCGAGCAATTGAACAGCTTTCCTTATCACCTTTAAATATTAATACAGAATCAATTACTTTGCATCGCTTATTGGGCGCCAAAGCGGATAATCGCTCGTTCACGTATGATAAAGATAATCCACTCAACTTGGATGTATTAGTGATAGACGAAGCATCAATGGTAGACTTAAATATGATGGCGAGAGTAATAGATGCGTTACCATCCTCAGCACGCTTAATTTTACTTGGTGATAAAGATCAACTTTCATCGGTCGAAGCAGGTGCTGTATTTGGTGATCTCTGTGCATTTATTACGGATGGATACAGCGAATTACGAGCTAAAGAGTTAAGCCAAGTGACAGGTTATGATGTGCCAATTTCAGAGCAAACAGCCAACATTACTGACAGTATTTGCTTATTACAGAAGAGTTATCGATTTGATGAGGCATCGGGTATCGGTTTACTTGCTAATGCGGTAAAAGATGGGAAATCAGGTGTTGTTAAACAATTATTAAACAATGCTTCATTGAGTGATATTAAGTATCAGGAACTTTCATCTCAGCAAGCCTACCAAGCTGTTTTACATGATAGTGTGGATCAATATCAACATTATCTAAATGCAATAAATCAACACGGTGTTGATGATATTGCAACGATTTTAGATAAATTTGCGCAATATCGCTTACTTTGCGCAGTTCGAGAAGGGCAGTTTGGTGTGAGTGGTTTAAATAAGCAAATCGAGTCTTTATTAGCTCAAAAAAAGTTCATTCACCTTAAGAATGACGAAGCTTGGTATGTCGGTCGTCCGATTATGATTTTACGCAATAGCATTTCATTAGGACTTTATAATGGTGATATTGGAATTACTTTAAGGGCAGAGCATGACCATTCAAAATTACGAGTCTATTTTCCATTTGCGGACGGTTCGATAAAAGGGTTTTCTCCTTTCCGATTACCTGAGCATGAAACGGCTTATGCAATGACGATCCATAAATCACAAGGTTCAGAATTTGATCATGTAAATATTATTTTGCCAACGGATTATTCACCATTACTTAATCGTTCATTACTTTATACCGCTATCACTCGCGCTAAAAAAACGGTTTCAATTTATGCAATGGAACAAATTCTGCAAGAAGCAATAAAATCTCAAACACAAAGGCACAGTGGTTTAGTTAATTTATTACTGAATAAAGGATAAAGTTCTATAAATAAAAGTTAGCAGATTGATTATTTTATTAGATATTAAAAATAAAAAATTATATAGGCACGAAGAGAGTACAGGGCATATCGCCCTGTAATTGGTATTAATGAATAATTTTAGCTAAGAAGTCTTTAGCACGATCTGATTGTGGATTAGAGAAGAATTGTTCTTTTGAGGTATCTTCAATAATTTCTCCCTTATCCATAAAGATAACACGGTGTGCAACTTTACGCGCAAAGCCCATTTCATGAGTAACAACCATCATCGTCATGCCTTCATAAGCAAGTTCAACCATTACATCAAGTACTTCATTAACCATTTCTGGATCAAGCGCTGAGGTTGGTTCGTCAAATAACATAACAATTGGATCCATGCAAAGTGCTCGAGCAATCGCAACACGTTGCTGTTGACCACCAGAAAGCTGGGCAGGGTATTTATCAGCATGAGCAAGTAAACCCACACGTGCTAATAGATTAAGAGCTTTTTCACGAGCCTCTTCATCCGCTCGACCTAATACTTTAATTTGGGCAAGCGTTAAATTTTTTAAAATGGTTAAATGAGGGAAGAGTTCAAAATGTTGAAATACCATACCCACTTTTGATCGTAATTTCGCTAAATTAGTTGCGGGATCGGTTATTTCTGTCCCTTCAATAATGATTTTACCTTGTTGTACGGGTTCTAAACCATTAACAGTTTTGATTAATGTTGATTTACCTGAACCAGAAGGTCCACAAACAACGACAACCTCACCTTTACCTACTCTTGTTGTGCAGTTCTTTAAAACTCGAAATTGTCCATACCATTTTGATATATTTTCTAAGGAGATCATCGATTTATCCCTTTCTTAAAATAATTAACTAACAGTGAAGCAGTAAAACAAATTACAAAATAACTTGCTGCTGCAAAAATAATCATTGAATATTTAACCGTACCGCCTTGAACATTACCAATTTGAGTTACACTTGCACCGAAAAGGTCAATTAAACTCATCACATAAACTAACGAGGTGTCTTGGAATAAGATAATACCTTGAGTTAGTAACAGTGGCACCATAGACCGAAATGCTTGAGGTAAGATAATTAAGCGCATGGCTTGACCTTTAGTCATACCTAAAGCATAAGCAGCATGATATTGGCCTTTGTTCACTGCATTGATACCCGCGCGAATGATTTCTGAATAATAAGCTGCTTCAAAAAGTGCAAAAGCGATCATTGCTGAAACAATACGTACATCCGCATAAGGTGGTAAATTAAATATATATTTAATAACTTGTGGCAATGCTAAATAGAACCATAACAGCACTAATAATAGTGGAATGGAACGAAATAAATTTACGTAGCATTTAGCAAAAATATTAAGCAATTTATTATTTGATAAACGCATTAACGCAAGCATAGTACCCCAAACAATACCAAAAATGACCGCATTAAGGGTGATTTTTGTTGTTAACCATAAACCACTTAATAGTAAATGATAATTATCAAATACCAATGAAGGTATATTTGCAATCCAATCAAAAAGCTGCATTTTATCCTCCATGATTCATGTTAGGTAAGCGAGTATGTTTTTCAACAATACGCATAATAGTGAGTACCGCATAATTTATTAGCATAAAGGCGATCGTTACACCACACAAAATTTCGACAATACTATTGGTTGATTCATTAATACGATCAATCTGTCCAATTAAATCTATTAACCCAATTGTTGAAGCAACAGATGAGTTTTTAATAATATTAGTCATTTCTGATGTTAATGGTGGAATAATGCGACGATAAGCATTAGGTAATAAAACGTATCTATATGCTTGACGATTGGTTAAACCAAGTGCGATTGCTGCATATCTTTGGCCTTTAGGCAAAGTTTGAATACCCGTTCTTACTTGCTCGGCAATTCGCGCAGATGTGAACAATCCTAAAGCAGTTGCGGCGATGATGAACGAACTAATATTTGGTGATAAACCAGATACAAACCACGTTCTTAAACTGCCTATCAGAAGTTCAGGAAATAGCATATACCATAAAAACATTTGTACAAGTAAGGGGATATTACGAAATAGCTGAATATAGCTTGCCGCAAAATTACTTAGAAACTTGTTGTCAAGTGTTCTACAGATACCAACCAATGAACCCAGCACAAAGGCGATGATCCATGCTGTAATGGCTAATGAAATGGTCACAAAAATGCCATCTAACAGCCAATTTAAATAAATCCCATCACCATAAGGGGTGGGTTCAAAAAATAGTGTCCAATTAAAACTCATAATATATTTAATTCACTAATTTAGATTATGTACTAAATGCTACGGCATTTAGTACATGGATTAGAAAGATAAGAAAAGTATTAATCTAATGCTTTATCGTTAGGGTTTGCAAAAAGCTCAACCATTTTCGGTGAAATTTCAAGTTCCATATTTGCACCTTTTGGTGGTACTGGTTGAGTGAACCATTTGTTATAAGACTCTAATGCTTTTCCTGATTTTTGGGCTTCAGCAATGGCGTTGTCCATTAGTTGTTTAAATTGAGTGTCACCCTTTCTTAACATACAACCGTAAGATTCATAAGATAAAGGTTCACCAACAATTTTCCACTCAGCAGGATTAATTGCACGTGAACGTTCACCAGCCAATAAAGCATCATCCATTAAAAATGCAGCTGCACGACCAGTTTCAAGTGCATTAAATGCATCACCATGATCTTTTGGGGTAATGATCCGGATACCTAATTTTTCTTTATTGTTGATTTGATTTAAACGGATTTCAGAAGTAGTACCCGCAGTCGTTACTACATTTTTGCCTTTTAAATCTTCAATAGTATTGATATTACTATCTGCTTTAACTAAAAAGCGCGTACCTACAATAAAGATGGTGTCTGAAAAATCAACTGTTTTTTGGCGTTCAAGATTGTTAGTAGTTGAACCACATTCAAAATCGTAAGTATAGTTGTTAAGAAGTTGAATACGTGTCTTAGAAGTAACAGGTAAATATTTTACTTTAAGGTCAGGTAAGTTTAACTCTTTTTTCACTGCATCTACGATTAGATTAGAGTAATCTTGTGAATAGCCAATCACTTCTTGCTTATCGCCATAGTAGGAAAATGGAATAGAAGATTCACGATGACCAACAACAATAACACCACTTTCTTTAATTTTAGCTAACGTGCCAGTAAGTTCTTCAGCTAATGCCGAACCAGTCATTAGACCTAACATTGCAAGTGATAAAACTAATTTGGTTAATTTTGTCTTTTTGTTCATTCTCGTCTCCTACTGTTTGATTTGTATCATATTAAATTTATTTAATATTTTTACAAAGGGCGTATATTATAACTTATTTTTTAGCATAAAAGTACTTTTTACTGTTTATTTATATATCATTGGCTCCAAATGCGTAGCTATAATTATGCTTTATAAGCAATTATTTCTGAACATGATTTTATTTGAAACTAGGTATAGTTAAGCAATATTTATGCCATTATCGTAAATTATGAACGTCTTTTTATAAATATTGGGATACACATTAATATCATGAACAATAAATAAGGTTTATTTCCCCATCTAGCATAAGGAGTTAGGCCAGTAGTTGGTGATAGACTCTCAGTTAAAACAGTGGTGGTAAATGCTGGAATTTGTTTTATGATTCTTCCTTGCTGGTTAATTATTGCGGTAATACCATTATTAGTACTGCGAATTAATGGACGACCAAACTCTAATGCTCTAGCTTGTGCCATTTGCAAATGCTGTTTTGGACCAATACTATCACCAAACCAAGCATCATTTGAGACAGTGAGTAAAAAATCTGTATCAGGCTTAAAGTTTTCCCATATAAGATCGGATAAAATTACTTCATAACAGATAGCGGTTGTGAATTTAAACCCTTTCATGGTTAATTGGGGCTGTGTTTCATCGCCTGCTTTCATTGAAGACATTGGAATATTAAGCAGTTCAGTAATGGGTTCAAGTAAAGATTCAAATGGTGTAAATTCACCAAATGGTACTAAATGATGTTTTTGATAACGATGAGCTGTTGGGTATTGATAGGGTTCTTTTTTGCCCAATACAATTAACGAATTATAAATATTACCTTTATTTCGATTGTCTGGTTCATTAAAACGATAATCAATAATACCAACGGCAATTTCAGAATCATTCGCTCTTGCTTGATTATCTAGATAATATAAAAAAGGTTGTTGATTGGTTTCAAAATCTGTAATGCTGGCTTCTGACCATATTATAATCTTATCTTTACCAAAACTTTGTTGGGTAAGTTGATAATAGGTTTCTAAAGTATTATTTAATTGTTCACTGCTCCACCTTAAAGTTTGTGGAATATTGCCCTGAATTAATGAAAAATTCGCTATACGATGATGATCAACTTCGGTCCAGTTTTTATCTTTGAATAAAATTGGTGCAATGAAGATCGTTAATAGTGCAATTATTGCACCAAGCGCGTGCTTTTGGGATTGATGTTGCTTAATTTTATATAAACTGTAAATAGCTAGTCCACATAAAAAACAAGTTAGCAAATTCACACCATCTATACCAACGATAGGAAAATAGGCCCGCAGTGGGCTATCAAGTTGGCTATAACCAAGTTGTAACCATGAAAAACCCGTTAAAATGTAACCACGTAAAAATTCAGTACATTGCCATAAGATAGGTGCAGCTAATGCCAATTGCTTGAATGAAAATTGAGGTGCTAAACGATCTGCATTTCTAAGTAAAAAAGCAAATAACATCGGGTAAAGTGACAAATATAGGATCAGAAAGCCTAGTATCACCATCGCAATAGGTGTAGGTAGTTCCCCATATTGTTTAATACTGATATAAACCCAATGGACTCCTGAGGTAAAATAACCAATTCCCCAAGTCAATCCTAATAACATTGCTTGTTTTTTAGTTTTATTTGCAATAAGCCATAATAGGCCAGCAAAAGAGATAAATGCTAAAGGCCAAATATGAAAGGGTGCATAACTAAAAACAGCGATGCAACCGTAAATAAAACTTAGTAGCAGATATTTAAGCATGTTATGGCAACTCTAAATTAGGCACTGTGGCATCTTCCGGAATAGTTACATGCAGTTGGATGATACGTCTTTTATCGGCTATAGTTACTTTAAATTGATAACCGTCAATGATTATACTTTCACCACGTAAAGGTAAGCGGCCAAAATGTTGCATTACCAAACCACCAATCGTATCCATTTCGTCATCACTAAAATGTGTCGCAAAAATTTCGTTAAAATCTTCTACAGGAGTGAGCGCACGTACGGTGTAAACCAAAGGAGATAAGCGACGAACATCCCGATCTTCAACTTCATCATATTCATCTTCAATATCACCTACAATGAGCTCTAAAATATCTTCAATTGTAACAAGACCTGATACTCCACCAAATTCATCAATCGCTATTGCCATATGGTAACGTTGCATACGAAACTCTTTTAACATATGATCAACACGTTTACTTTCTGGCACAATAACCGTTGGTCGTAGTATTTTTTTTAAATCGAAACCGTCAATACCTTGGCGGATAAATATGAGTAAATCTTTCGCCAGTAACACACCTTCAATGTGATCTCTATCTTCACTAATGACAGGATAACGAGAGTGACCATGTTCAGAAATAATATCTAAGCATTGATCGAGTGAATAATTGTCTTTGATAGTAACAATTTGTGAGCGGGGGATCATAATATCGCGAATGCGTTGTTCGGCTATATCCATGACACCTTCAATCATATCAAGTGTGTCTGGATCGATAAGTTCGTTTTCTTCAGCTTCGCGTATAACTTCAATCAGTTCTTCTTTATCTTTGGGTTCTGAATGAAATAACTGACTTAACCATAAGGCAAACCCTTTTTTGGATCTCCGGGGATTATCATCGCTCATTTGCTTTTTCCTTTACTAATTTATTGTATTTAATTATTTTTACTTCAGTTTAGTTATCATCAATGATGATAACTAAACACAGTTATTCGTCAATCGGTTGATATGGATTATTAAATCCTAGTTGTTGCATTATATCAATTTCGATATTTTCCATTTCTTCGGCTTCTTCGTCAAGAATATGATCATATCCTAATAGATGCAAACAACCATGCACGATCATATGTGCCCAATGTGAAGTTAACGATTTATGTTGTTCTTTCGCTTCAGCTTCCACCACTTGTTTGCAAATAATCAAATCACCCAACAGTGGTACCTCAATTTCAATCGGTGATTCAAATGGAAAAGAGAGTACATTGGTGGGTTTATCTTTGTGGCGGTATGTATTATTTAACTGCTGGCTTTCTTGTTCATCCACAATTCGGATAGTGATTTCAGCATTATCCATAAATTGAGGCAAAATCACGTTTAACCATTGCATAATTTGTTCTTCAGTTGGCAAATTTTGGTTATCGTCTGTAGCTATTTGCAAATCTAAAATAATTGCACTCATTTTACTGTGTTTACCTAATTTATTTATTCACGATGATAAGGATGGTTAGTGGTTAAGCTCCATGCTCGATAAAGGCTTTCTGCGACAATGACACGCACTAAAGGATGTGGAAGCGTAAGAGGCGAGAGCGACCAGCTCTGCTCTGCCGCAGCTTTACAAGCAGGAGATAAGCCTTCAGGCCCCCCAATGAGCAAGCTCACATCACGGCCATCGGTTTTCCAACGTTCTAACTGTTGTGCTAAATTATGCGTAGTGTAAGGTTTACCTGGAATATCTAATGTGATAATGCAGTTGCCTTTACCGCAATTTGCTAACATTTGTTCGCCTTCTTTATCTAAAATTCGGGCAATATCTGCATTTTTAGTTCGTTTTCCAGCTGGAATTTCGATAAGTTCTAGTGGCATATCTTTAGGGAAGCGCGAACGATAATCTTCAAAAGCGGTGGTAACCCAACTTGGCATTTTGTTGCCAACAGCGATAAGCTGTATCTTCACGCCACTAACTCCAAAGTTTTTCGAGTTCGTAAAGTTGACGGGTTTCTTCTTGCATAATATGTACAATGACTGAATCCATATCAACCACTACCCAATCAGCATCATTTTTGCCCTCGCTACCTAAAACAAGAAGCCCATGTTTTTTCGCTTCATCAAGTAAATGCCCAGCAATGGATGAGACATGACGGTTTGAAGTGCCCGTACAGACAATCATATAATCGGTAATGCTTGATTTACCACGCACATCTAAGGTAACAATATCTTTGCCTTTTAGATCATCAATCTTATCGATAATAAAATCTTGTAACGACTGTTGCAAAATAATCTCTCTATCATAAAAAATTAAAGCATCAGTATATCATATTTTTAAAAAATAACGGTGAAGATAACATTGACCTTGTATATTTTGTCAAGAAGTTTCAGATTCACTATATGTTTTAGTAAAAATTATTTCATTAATTCAACTATTAAGAGCAATAACTCTATCAAATAATGGATTATCCGTTAAACGATGGGTAACCATAATTAACGTTTTATTTTTACAAGTTTGTTTGATCAATTGAATAATTTGTTGCTCGGTCTGCTGATCAAGGCTTTCTGTTGGTTCATCCATCAAAATGAGTGGAGAGTTGTGCAGTAAAGCTCTGGCAATACCAATACGACGAATTTCTCCACCCGATAAAGCGCGACCACCTTGACCGATAGGCAAATTCAAACCTTGATCTGTATTTAACAATTTTTCAAGTTCAACTTGTTTTAAGACTTCGATAAGTTGTTGCTCAGTAGCTTGTGCATTGCCTATCAACAAGTTTTGCTTTAAGGTATCACTAAAAATTGCAATAACTTGTGGCACCATCGCAATCGCCTGTCGTAAGGTTTTTTCGTCCAATTGATTCAATGGTGTGCCATTAAAATAGATATTGCCTAAGGTGGGTTCCCAAGCGCGATTAACGAGATTTAATAATGTTGATTTACCGCACCCAGTTTTTCCAATTAATCCAATATGTTCCCTTTGATTAACCGTTAACGAAAAATCTGTTAATACCGCGAAAGGTTGATTGGGATAACTAAAATTGATGTTTTCAAATTGTAGCGTTGCTGAACTTAAATCAACTTTTTTGCTTTCACTTTCCGAGACAAATTTAATATCAGGTGTTTGATTAAAAATTGCTGTTGTGCGCGTAGCGGAGGTTAATACTTGCCCTAAAAAGATAAACGCACCAGGGATTGGTGCTAGAATTTCGGCACTGGCAAGACTCACAAATACAAATAAGGCAACTAAAGGCGAAAGGGTATATTGCGTAATTAACCAAAGAACCAATAGAGTTAAAAAGCCAGCGATCAATAATACTAATGCACTTGAAAGTGCCATTAAAGTTGATTGCTGCTGTTGATTACGAAGCCAATTTGTTTCCAGTTCATCCAGTTTGTGACGATAACGAGATTGAGCATTGAAAAGGGTAAGTTCAGCTTGCCCTTGTAAATAATTGATCAGTAATAAGCGATATTCACTTTGTTGCTTTGCTAAGTTCTTGCCCAGTTCTTTTCCAGCTTGGTAAAAAATAACGGGTACGACTAATAAAGTAAAGGTCAGAATAATAGTGATAACAAGCGCTACCGGTAGATTGATATTACTTAGCACAATAAAGATTATACCAATCGTGAGCAAGGCGGTCACAATAGGCGAAAACAGTTTGAGATAAAGATGATCCAGCGCGTCAATATCAACAATAAAGCGGTTAAGTAAATCGGCTCTTTGATATTGAGCTAACTGATTGGCACTCAGTGGTAAAATCTTACGAAAAGCTAATGTCCTTAAATAGGCCAAGATCTTAAATGTCGTATTATGATCCACCAAGCGTTCCATATAGCGTGCTGCTGTGCGAGTAATTGCTGCCCCACGCACTCCCGCTGCCGGTAACATATAGTTAAAAGTATATAAGCCAGCAACCCCAACAACTGCCGTTGAAGCTAGAAACCAACCCGATAAAGAGAGTAAAAATACACTAGTAAAAAGCGTCAAAAGCGCTAAAGATAGACCACACAAAATCTGCCAAAAATAGTGTTTATACAGTGCGATATAAGGACGTAATATGGCTAACATAAATCCTCCTTGCTATCACAATGTAACTGACCATCTGCTAACTGCCAAACTTGGTTATAAATGTGCATATCATCGGTTTGATGGGTAATGGTAATTGTATTTGGTGCGATATGTTGCTGATCTATGTTTTGCATGGTTTGTCTATCTAAGCTTGCCGTAGGCTCATCAAGAATGAGTAATTGACATGGTTTTAACATTGCTCGAGCGATGGCCACACGTTGTGCTTGCCCGACTGACAAACGCACTGCGTCTTCACCTACTTGGGTATCTAATCCTTGAGGTAATTTATCAATAACAGATACTAACTGGGAATTGGCAATTACAGTTTCAATCTCATCATCAGAAGCATTCGGTTTTCCTAATAAAATATTTTCACGCACTGAGCCATTAATAAGATAAGGACTCTGTCCGATCCAACTGATTTGTTGTTGCCAATGGCTAATATCTAATTGATTAAATTCGATCCCATTAATCTTTAACGAACCCTGATAAGGTAAAAAGCCAAGCAAAACTTGCATTAACGAAGTTTTACCTTCACCACTTTTACCGACTAAAGCTAATTTAAAAGGTGTTTGTAAAGTGAATGATAATGGTCCAACAATGGGTTGCTGTTCGCTAGACAGTACAATCAAATTACTTGCTTCAATAGTATGTAATGGTTGATTGATTTGAATTGGGTTGGCATCATGATGAGCTTGATTTAACAAGATATCTTTACTTAAAAAAGCCTCAATATTGTCCGCTGCTGCAATGGCTTCAGCTTTGGCATGGTAGTAAGTTCCTAAATCGCGTAATGGTTGAAAATATTCGGGTGCTAAAATTAACGTAAAAAAACCCGCAAATAAGGTCACAGTACCATTATATGAACCGAAATTAAATTCACCTAAATACGAAAAACCAAAATACACCGCTACAATGGCGATAGAAATTGACGTAAAAAATTCCAACACAGCTGAGGATAAAAAAGCCATTTTTAATACTTGCATGGTTTTAACGCGAAAGTCTTCGGATGCTTGAGCAATTTCGTTGGCTTGTTTTTCTCCTTGATTAAATAGACGGATAGTATTAAGTCCTTTTAAGCGATCTAAAAAGTGACCACTTAAATATGCCAGAGCTTTAAAATGACGACGGTTAATATCTGCCGCGCCCATACCAACTAAAATCATAAAGATTGGAATCAGTGGAGCAGTACATAACAAGATAGCGGCTGCTGCCCAGTTAAACGGTAAAATAGCAATGCAAATTAAAATTGGGACGATACTGACTAAACGCATTTGTGGCAGATAACGAGCAAAAAAGTCATGCAGATTTTCTACTTGCTCTATAAGTAACGTACTCCAAGCGCCCGTAGTACTTTGATTTAAATAAGCAGGGCCATAAGCTTCAAGTTGATTAATTAAGTCATTGCGAATTTGTTTTCGTACCTTTTTCCCTAGTGCAAAGTTGATCTTTTCGCGCACATACATTAACAGCGCTCTACCTAATAAAATAATAATAAGTGAGCCAAAGTAAGGTAGGATATCGACAAAATGTTGTTGCTCAATAATCAGTTTTTGTAAAATAACAGCGAGTAGAGCCGCTTGCATAATAACCAATAAAGTCAATGCAAAACCAGTTAAAGCAGAAGCACGCAAATCTGCTTTATGCATTTTTGCATGCTGTTTCAACCAGCCAAATAGATAAGTTTGACGTTTTTTATCTAGTGACATGATGATATTTTAGTTTATTTCAAATTATCCAAATAAAGTTCAGCATCGAGTGCAGCCATACATCCAGTTGCAGCTGAAGTGATCGCTTGGCGATAAATATGATCCATCACATCACCTGCGGCAAAAATACCTTCGACACTGGTTTGTGTCGCATTACCATGTGTACCAGATTTAACTTTGATGTAGCCACCATTTAATTCAAGTTGACCTTCGAAAATAGTGGTATTGGGTTTATGACCAATGGCAATAAATACGCCCATAACAGATAGTTCCTCAGTAAGATTAGGATCTTGGGTGCTACGCAGTCTAACCCCTGTAACGCCCATATTATCACCTAATATTTCATCAACAATTTGATGAGTATGTAAGATTACCTTACCTTCTTGTATCTTTTCAGCTAAACGATCCATTAAGATTTTTTCTGCTCTAAAGCTATCGCGACGATGTATTAAATGTACTTCACTGGCAATATTGGCTAAATAAAGCGTTTCTTCAACGGCAGTATTTCCGCCTCCTACTACTGCTACTTTTTGATTGCGATAGAAAAAACCGTCGCAGGTGGCACATGCTGATACACCTTTACTTTTAAACGCTTCTTCAGAGGGTAAACCAAGATATTGAGCAGAGGCACCGGTCGCAATAATTAATGCATCGCAACTGTACTCTGTTTCACTGCCATAGAGTTTATAAGGTTTGCTACTAAAATCGACTTGATCGATATGATCTAAAATAATTTCAGTATTAAATCTTTCGGCATGCTCTTTCATTTTAACCATTAAATCAGGCCCAGTTAATTCAGGTGCTCCAGCTGGCCAGTTTTCAATTTCGGTCGTGGTTGTGAGTTGACCACCTTGTTGTATCCCAGTAATTAAAACAGGTGAAAGATTTGCTCGAGCGGCATAAACGGCTGCGGTATAGCCAGCAGGGCCAGAACCAAGTATTAGTAAACGTGCATGTTTAGTTTTCATCTTTAAATCCTTATTTATATTCTGGCTGTTAACACAGAACTCGCTCAATTAATAATTGTTAAGTCTAACATTATCAATCTTTATAGTGCAAAAAAATTGATTATTATAGTGATAGGTAATGACGATAAGATATTTTTTCAACAGTTGGCAAAAGTTATCTTTTTTTATTGTTCACTTTATTTTTAAAGACAATTAATAAATGAATTTAAATTATCGATTTATTTATAAAAAAGAAAGGAAGATAAATGGTTCATAAAAAATTTAGAAGTTGTATAAAAAATAAATGATAAAATATAAAGTTATAATAACAAAAAGTGGAACAATTTACTAAATAACTATCTTATTCTAAACATTTATTGAGGTAAGATTAAACTAAAAACGGTCTTGGAGCGTTATTGGTTAAGTAACCATTAATCTCATTGTTGCTTTACGCCTTTGAGGCATAAAGCAATAGACAGTTTATATTTATTCAGATAGATATGTGGTGATATCCTTGAGTGGCCAGCGTATTTTAGGTTTTGGTTCATTGATGCGATAGCCAAATGCTAAACAGAGTGCTACACCGAAATTTTCACCACTAAATGATGGTATGTGATTTTCTAAAATTTTAATAACACCATCATGTTGAAATCCACCAATCGCACAGGAATCAATATTATGATAAGCGGCAGCTGTGAGCATATTGGCACAAGCTAGATAAGCCTGCATTTCAAATGAATGATTCATAGTTAGGCCGCTGGCTAAACCATTTTCATAAAAGTTGAGCCTTGATTGACACATAACATCAATACTGTTTTGATCATCTGGGTTAGGTAAAGTACGAGCAACCGCCTTACGGAAATACTCACTTTGTATCGAAAAACTGTTTGATTTACGATAAAGTACGATCACATAATGTGAGCAACTGGTCACTTGCTCTTGCTTGAAACAAACCTCAGATAATTCGTTTTTAATTTTAGGGCTATCAACCACCACAAAATGCCAAGGCTCCAATCCATATGCTGAAGGGGATAAGCGACCTGCATCTAAAATATATTCAATTTCAGCAGGATCAATCTTTTTGGTCTTGTCAAATTTTTTACATGCATGTCGAAAATATAAGGCTTGTGTTAATTTATCCATGTTTTCTCCTATTCTTTTGTATTCCATGGGGCAACTTTTAATAATAGTAACATACCAGGTATGGCAAGAATCGTACATAAACCAAAGAAAGTTGTCCATCCTAAATAATTAACCATAATGCCTGTAGTGGCATTAATTAATGTTCTTGGGATAGAAGCAATACTTGTAAATAATGCAAATTGTGTTGCTGTATAAAGGGGATTAGTTGTTTTTGCTATAAAAGCTACAAAGGCCGCTGATCCTAGCCCAACGCCTAACGCTTCAAAGCTAATCACTAAAGCTAATAAAATTTTAGCGTGGTAGGTAATTTCAGTAAATGGACCTTCAACAGACAACCATGCAAACCCTAAAATAGAAATAACTTGTACAAAACCAAATAGCCAAAGTGCACGATTAATCCCAATTTTGATCATCAATATGCCGCCCATTAATGCACCAAATACACTTGGCCATAATGATGCATTTTTAGCAATCCAGCCAATATCCAAACGGCTAAAACCCATCTGTAAATAAAAAGGAGTTGCTAGTGAGGTTGCCATACTGTCACCCAATTTATAAAGGAAGATAAAAGCCAAAATCGTGAGTGCACTTTTTATACCTTGACGATTAATAAATTCACTAAATGGCTTAATGATGATATCTTCAATACTATGGTTTTTTGGCGCTTGATTGATAGGCTCTTTAACTTTCAATGTTATAATAATTGCTGGTAACATAAATAGCCCAGTAATAATAAAAACACTGTTCCAAGGTAGATAATTGGATAAAATTAATGATAGCGAACCTGGTACTAAACCAGCAACACGATAAGCATTGGTATGAATACTGTTGCCAAGTCCCTGTTCGTTATCTAAAAGTAATTCTCGCCTAAATGCATCAAGGGCAATATCTTGTGTGGCTGAAAATAGAGCAATAATAAAACAGATAGCAGCGATTACCCAAATGTTTAATGTAGGCGAGAAAAAACCTAAAATTGTGATAAAGAATACTAATACAATTTGCGAAGCAAGCATCCATCCTCGTCTTCTACCTATATTGAAAAGCGAAATATTGTCCATAAATGGCGCCCAGACAAATTTCAAAATATAGGGAAATTGTGTTAACGAAAACGCGCCAATTGTTTTGATATTGATACCTTCGCTCTCTAGCCAAGCAGGTAATAATTGCAACAATAAATAAAAAGGTAAACCAGATGCAAATCCAGTAAAAATACAGATTAGCATTTTTTCGGTAAAAATTGTTTTTATAAGTGAATTTTGCTCATTAGTCATTCTTTAACTTTATTGATTAGTTTTTTCGCAAAGTGTTATCATAGCATACAACTATAAAAAATAATTCTGCAAGCCAAGATAAAACGGATTATCTCAAGCCTGATTCTAAAGTAGGAAAACTGTGACAATGGATGTTTTGAAATAAAAACTTCACTTATTTGGAGCATGCAAGAAATGCTTCAAAACGCTGTTATTAATCAAGCATCAAAGAAAACGACCGATTAATAGATCAACTAATCACCATTCAAAGGGGTGTGATAATATGAAAAATCCAACAAAAATTGCTGTATTCAGTAGTAAACATTATGACAAAGAGCATCTTGAAATCGCCAATAAAAAATTTGGTTTCGATATCGAATATTATGAACACAAATTAAGCCAAAAAACGGTGGTTACTGCGCAAGGTTATGATGCAGTTTGTGTATTTGTGAATGATGAAGTTGATAAAAAAGTTTTACACAAATTGGCTGAATATGGCATAAAAATTCTAGCATTACGTTGTGCTGGATTCGATAATGTTGATCTTGCTGAGGCAAAAAAATTAGGTATTACCGTTGTGCGTGTACCCGCTTATTCACCTGAAGCGGTTGCTGAACATGCAGTTGCGTTAATGATGACTCTTAATCGCCGTACCCATAAGGCTTATCAACGCACACGCGATGCTAATTTTTCTTTAGATGGATTAACAGGCTTTAATATGCACAACCGCACTGCAGGCGTGATTGGCACAGGTAAAATTGGACAAGCAGCGATTCGCATCTTAAAAGGTTTTGGCATGCATATTTTGGCTTATGACCCGTATCCAAATGACATTGTTGTCGAACTTGGCGCACAATATGTCGAATTAGACGAACTTTATGCCAAATCGGATATCATCACATTACATTGTCCAATGACACCTGAAAATTATCACTTACTGAATAAAGAATCTTTCCAAAAAATGAAAGATGGCGTCATGATTATTAATACTAGCCGAGGAGCATTACTGGATGCTACAGCCGCAATTGATGCATTAAAACAGACCAAAATCGGCGCTCTCGGTATGGATGTATATGAAAACGAACGCGATCTATTTTTTGAAGATAAATCAAACGATGTAATATTAGATGACGTATTTCGTCGCTTATCATCATGTCATAACGTTATCTTTACTGGACATCAGGCATTTTTAACTCAAGAAGCACTGTTAAATATTTCTGATACGACTTTAACGAATATTAAACAGGTTGCTGAAGGTAAAGATTGTCCAAATATTGTTGAAAAATAATAAATACTTTTTGACGTTAACGATTTTTTAATAACATAAAATATAGGTTTTATATGCAGCGAATCATCATTCTAATTAATATAATATTGTTGCTTACAGCTTGTGGTAGTGAGAAATCTTCAATATCGCCTATGCAAGAACATCGCGGACATCCTAATGTCGAAGGGGGTGTCTATTTAGAAGAAGAACACAATCCTCCAAAAAACAACAGTGAACCGTTGGCTGTTGATCAAGAAAATTTTATTACCAGAATGGTCAATAAACATGGATTTAATCGTGAGCAATTACGCGAAGTGCTTTCGCAAACCAACAAACTTGACTGGGTAATTAATTTAATGGATAAGCAAGCGCCAACATCAGGTTCTTCTACAGTATCTAAACCTAATGGTGCATGGATCCGTTATAAAAACAAATTTATCACGCCAAGTAATTTACCTCGTGGGGTAGAATTTTGGAATAATTATAAAAAAGAGTTACAACAAGCGTATGACCAATATGGTGTACCACCTGAAATTATTGTGGGCATTATTGGTGTAGAAACGGGTTGGGGGCGAGTGATGGGTAAAACCAAAATCATTGATGCACTCTCAACTCTTGCTTTCTATTATCCAAGACGAGCACAATATTTTACAGATGAGTTAGAGCACTTTTTAGTTATGTGCCGTGATGAAAGCGTTGACCCATTTGATCTGAGTGGATCATTCGCTGGGGCGATGGGATATGGTCAATTTATGCCATCAGCGTTCAGAAATCATGCTGTCGATTTTAACAATGATGGACACATCGATCTGTGGGATCCGGTTGATGCAATCGGCAGTGTGGCTAACTACTTTAAAGCACATGGTTGGCAAAGTGGTAAAAAAGTCGCGGTTATCGCCGATGGGCAAGCGCTATCACTTGATACGGGTTTTAGTACAAAATACACCGTTGAAACGTTAGCTAAAGCAGGACTAAAACCAAAAAGTTCATTAGATGGCCATAATAAGGTCAGTTTATTGCGGTTGGATATGGGCGATAGCTATCAATATTGGTATGGCTTACCAAACTTTTATGTCATCACTCGATACAATCATAGTACGCATTATGCTATGGCCGTATGGCAATTAGGCTTAGCGGTGAAAGAGGCGCGATAATGCCAAGCATATTTCGTAACTGAAACAAAAGGTCGCATCAGCGGCCTTTTTAATTGTTTAAAATTGAAATGGTATAGACTCCTGAATAATTTTTACAACACTATCTGTTATACCAATATCATTTCTAAGAACTCTCTAAACTTCTCTGTGATCACATGTTATAACTACTGATCCTATTATGGCGGTATGCAAAAAACTTAGTGGTGAAAGAGGCGCGATAATACCTAGCATATTTAATAACTAAATCAATAATTTGCATTAGCGACCTTTTTAATTATTTAAAATTGAAATGGTATAGACTCCTGAATAATTTTTACAAAGCTGTCTGTTATATCAATATCATTAGTTAGAACTCTCTAAACTTCTTTTTCATCACAAATGATTATCGAAAGCACTTAATTAAAATTTCAGAAGATTAGATTTTTATCTACAATGGGAAATTTTCCGATCAAGAACGAAAATTTTTGAAATTATAATATTATCTTAGGGTTATATATGGTTTATTATATAATCAAATATAAAAATAAAAAAATGATACTTATAATAGATTTTTTAATAATAAGGAATAATATGGATAACTTAAAGATTCAAGAGTTTGGAGAAATTGATTTTTCTGACCCTTTTTTTGATACACTCAAGAATGATTATTCGCATGGTTTTATAAATTGGTGGCTTAAAAAAGTTCAATTACAAGATAAAGCCTTTGTTCTTTACAATGATAATTTTTCAACCATAGATGGTTTTATGTATTTAAAATTAGAGAATAATATTGATGATATAAATCCCCCATTAATGGATGGTTGTTACTTAAAAGTTGGTACTTTTAAATTCAATCCTGCAGGTACGTTACGAGGTGAACGTTTTATAAAAAAAATATTTGATGTCGCAATTGTAAATAATGTGATGGGTATATATGTAACAATTTTTGATAAACATGATTATTTAATTAATTTATTCAAAAGATATGGTTTTCACTCTGCTGGAGTAAAAAAAAGTGATAATGGTTCTGAAAATGTATTACTAAAAAAACGACAATTTACAGGTAATTTGGAAAAAGATTATCCTTATATTAATACGAATAATAATAAATATTTATTAGCTATATATCCCAAATTTCACACCCAACTTTTCCCTGATTCAATTTTAATAACAGAATCAAGTTCAATAATTCATGATGTATCCCATACTAACAGTATTCATAAAGTTTATATTTCTAAAATACAAACGCTTGGTAATTTAAAAAAAGGAGATATTGTTGTAATTTATAGAACAGCGGATGAAGGCAAAAAAGCATATTTTTCCTCTGTTGCCACATCAATTTGTGTTATTGAAGAAGTAAGACAAATGTCTACTTTTTCTAATAAAAAAGAATATGTTGAATATTGCACTAAATATAGTGTATTTACTTCGGAAGAATTAAATAAGCTGTATGATGAAAATCATTACAAAACTTCTTTTCCTTGTTATGTAATAAAGTTTACATATAATATTGCTTTATCACATCGGCCAAATAGAAAAGCTCTTATTAACGAAGTAGGCTTAGATAGTGAAATAAGGTGGGGATGTTTAAAACTTACTGATAAACAATTTGATAAAATTTTGAAATTAGGTGAGGTCAATGAAAGTTTTATTATCAATTAAACCAGAATTTGTTGAAAAAATATTATCTGGTGAAAAGAAATATGAGTTTAGAAAAAAACTTTTCAAAAGACAATCCGTTAAGACTATTGTAATTTACGCAACGATGCCTATTGGAAAAGTAGTTGGTGAATTTGATATAGATCACGTAATTTCCGATGAGCCAAATTTAGTATGGGAAAAAACCAAAAAATATGCAGGTGTTAGTAAAAGCTTTTATGATGAGTATTTTGAAGAAAAATCCTTGGCCTTTGCTATCGCAGTTGGCAAAGTAACTTTGTATGATGAACCTAAATCTTTGAACTATTTTGGAAAAAACATTGTTGCTCCTCAGTCGTACCGATATTTGTAATTTTTGTTATACTAATTAAAATTTCAAGAGATAGAATACACAATGATTTATAATTTAAAGTGTTATTTTAGAATTGTTTTTGATAGTTTTAATTTTCTAATTTTTTGAATTATATGATTATGAAAATAAAAAATTAGGAAACAATAAGCTTTACTGCAAGCATTAATAAAAAAATACCGAAATAGGTAATCAGTTTATTTACTGGTAATTTTTGCGAGATTTGCACGCCGACTTTTGCCATAGGTATACTGGTGAGCATAATTGAAAATACCGCAGGTAAATAGATAAAACCTAAGCTATATTCAGGAAGTTCTTGGATATTCCAACCCGCAATAATGTAACCAATAGTGCCACCAAAAGCGACGGGTAAGGTGAATGCAGCTGATGTTCCAATTGCTTTACGCATATCGACTCCGCATTTTTTCAAAAACGGTACAACCAGTACACCGCCACCCACACCGACCAGCGCAGCAAAAACACCAATTAATGTACCAACAGCAATAAAAATACTGTTACCCAACGAAGTTACTTCAGATATTTGATTTTGTATCACTTTATTGGTTTTAAAAATAAATTTACTACCAACATAAATTAGAAAAACGATAAATAGCCATTTTAACCATATACCTGGAATATAAGGGGTCATGTAAGAACCGGCAATTGTACCGATAATGCAACCTATTACCATCTTTTTTAGAATTGACCATTCAATGTTTTTGTTTTTATTTTGGGTCCAACTTGATGATAAACTAGTGCCAATAATTGTCGCTAAGGATGAAGCTATAGCAATATGGTGAGTCCAATGGTTACCCAGATTGAAATAATTGAGCGTAAAAATTAGAGCCGGTACAATCAATGCTCCCCCACCAACGCCGAACATACCTGCAAGCAAACCCGCCGCAGCCCCGATAATGAGGAAGATAACAAACTCAAAAATCATATTTTTAATCCTTAAGATGGGCTAACGTCATTAGCCTGTCTATTTGTTTCAAAAATAAAAATCATAGCTAGCCAATTGATTGTAAATATGTTTCATTCTTGTTGCAAATAATTTGGTTATTCTATCCGAGTTGTTTAATATATAACGAGAAATCGATTAGCAAAGTAATCAGCTAAAAGATGACATAGTGCTTAAAAAATCTTATGTTATTTAGCCTAATTGATAAAAGTTTTAAGATAAATTTAAATTGAAAGGAGTGAAAAATGAAAGATCGTTTAAAGTGGATTGATGATTTTGGTTTTTTAGGTGAAACCGCAAGTGGTCATTCGTTAGTGATGGATGGCGGAATTGAGCATGGTGGGCGTAATCGTGGTGCTCGTCCTATGGAACTTTTACTGCACGGCGCTGCTGGTTGTATGGCGTATGATATTATCGCTATATTAAAAAATAAAAAAAAGGATGTGCGTGATCTTTGGATTGAAATTGATAAAACTCAGGCAGAATCTTCACCAAAAGTTTATACCACAATTAATTTTCATATCGTAATTACAGGTATGAATGTGGATAACGAAGCGGTTGAAAATGCGATAAAACTTGCTTCTGAAAAATATTGCAGTGCCTCTATCATGTTAGGTAAGACAGCGAAAATGTCCTACACCTATGAAATACGTGTACATGAGTAAATATCTTCTTATAACAAAAAATTATAATCTAATAACTAGCTAATATTAGTGAGTTTTGCAGTAATCATTTAACATTTTATTTAATTGATAGATTGTTACAAAGGAATGATTATGCAACAGTTAAGTAAAAATATGCGATTTCGAGATATGGTTATTTTGGGATTGCTTTTTATTGGCCCTGCCGCACCAGTGGGTTTGTTTGGTGTTTTAGATGCGATAAGCGATGGTGCTATTGCTTTAGTTTATATTGTTGCGACTTTAGTGATGGCATTTACTGCTTATTCGTATGCCAGAATGACGAATGCTTTACCTCATGCGGGGGCCGTTTATGCTTATTGTTCTTTAGGCATTCATCCCAATGCGGGTTTTTTAGTCGGTTGGCTGTTACTTCTTGATTACATGTTTATTCCAGCCGTTGCTTACTTATTTAGTGGTATTTCACTCAACGCTTTGATACCTGATGTGCCAGTATGGCTATGGACTTGTTTGGCGGTAGTGTTAACAACTACTCTAAATTTAATTGGAGCAAAAAAATCTGCCAAAATAACTTTAATCATTTTATTGTTTGAAATCCTAGTACTGTTTGCTGTGTTATTGGTGGGTATTTGGATCATAGTGACTACGGATCTTAACCGAAATTGGTTACAACCCTTTATTGGCGGAGCTGCATTTACTTGGAGTAATCTGTTTAGTGCCGTATCGATTGCTGTTTTATCTTATTTGGGATTTGATGCTATTGCCACTTTCTCGGAAGAAAACAGCGGTCAGCGCAACTTAGTTAGCAAGGCTATTATTAGTTGTTTAGTTCTAGCTGGTTGTCTATTTGTAATGCAGATTTACGTTGCAGCCTTACTTTCACCTTATGATTCTGAATATTTGCGTAATCATCCTGAACTACAAGGCAAAGCTTACTATCATATTGTCAATCAAGAGATTAATTTATGGTTGGGATGGGCATTAAGTTTAATGAAAGCGATCGGAGCGTCATTTGCTGCAATGGTAGGGCAGGCTGCTGCAAGTCGTCTTTTATTCAGTATGGGACGTGATAAGCGCTTACCACCTTTTTTTGCCAAAGTAAGTCAGAAAAGCGGTGTTCCAACAATGGCAATCTTATTTGCAGCTCTATTTAATTTATGCTTAGTGATTATTGCCGCTAATAATGCTAAGGGATTACCGACGTTAGTATCATTTGTTGATATTGGAGCCTTAACCGCATTTATTATGTTACATATTTCAGTTATTGGTTACTTTAAATTCAAGAAAGCTTCAAAAGGAGCACTTTCATGGTGTCTTGATGTGTTTATACCTATTGTGGGTATTTTAGTGCTATTACCCGTGCTATTACACATTGATAATTACGCAAAAATTGTAGGTATTGTGTGGTTAGCAATCGGTTTGATAATTCTTTATTTTAATAGAGATAAAGCTCAATTAAATTGGTTAGATAAAGTTAAATATTAATTATCTGATTGAAATAATTTGAACTATTTGATTAATGGTATTAATTATATAACAATGCTTGTCCATTTTAACTCAATGTTATAACAAAATGATTTCAGAAATATTACGAGGGGCTTTAATTTCAGCCAGTTTAATTATTGCCATTGGTGCACAAAATCTATTTGTATTAAAACAAGGATTATTACGAAATCATATATTTTATGTTTCGGGGATCTGTTTTATCTGTGATTTTGTATTGATGTCAATTGGTATTCTTGGGGTTGGGACATTTATCAGTACTAATCCCTTAATTACGAATGTATTAGCAATATTAGGTGCACTTTTTTTAATTTGGTATGGTTTTAAGGCGTTTAAAAGCGCAATTAAAGGTACCAGTAGTATGCAAGTTCAATCTCAAAACTCAAATGACAGCAATTTAGTCAAAGTGATTTTGGCAACATTAGCCATTACTTTACTTAATCCACACGTATATTTAGATACTGTCGTTATTGTTGGCGGTATTGCTGGAACGTTAAGCAGTGAACAAAAAATTGCTTTTCTGATTGGGGCTGTATGTGTTTCATTCATCTGGTTTTTCAGTATTGGTTATGGTGCAAGATTACTTACTCCTTTATTTAAACAAAAAAGAATGTGGGTGATTTTAGATTGTTTAGTTGGTCTGGTAATGTTTTATATTGCTTATCGTTTAATTATGTACGTATATTGTGGTAATTAGGCTAAAATTATCTATTCTAAGCGCAATTTCAGTTAGCTAAAGCATATTGCGCCTTATTTTTGTTCTGATCTATTTAAACTCTTTTCACTTTCCTTTCTTTGTCAGATCACTTTTTTCCATAAATATTAAAGAGATATATAAAATTGATGTTTTGTTGAAGTAATAACATAAAAAATGTGATTATTATCACAATTGTTTCATTTAGTTTTAATTGTTGATTTCTTATTTCTATGATTAATGCTAATTTATTGAGCATAATTTTGGATTGTTACTGTAAAACTTAACAAGTATGCAGGCAAAACCTAAGCACTTTGGTTAGCAAAGTGCTTAGGTTTTTGTTGTTTTAAGCGCACAAAAATTAGCTTAAATATAATAAGTTATTCAAGGAGTATAATATGAAATGTAAATCCATAAAGCTAGCATTGTTGATTAGCGCTGCACTTGTATCCAACACATTATGGGCAATTGAGCAGGTTAAAATTGAAAGCCAAGAATTAAAAATCATTACCGTTGATAATCTTAAATTTAAAGATATGAATAAAGATGGCAAACTAACACCTTATGAAGATTGGCGTTTGACACCGGCTCAGCGCGCAAAAGATCTACTTGCTAGAATGACGCTTGAAGAAAAAGCAGGCATGATGATGCATGGCAATGCTCGAAGTTTAAATGATGAACTTGGTCATGGTGATAAATATAATTTAGAAGAGATCAAGGATCTGGTATTAAATGATAAAGTAAATAGTTTAATCACTCGTTTAGAAGTCAGCCCAGAAGATTTTGCACAACAAAATAATCAGTTGCAAAAAATTGCTGAACTATCACGCCTCTCTATTCCTTTAACTATCAGTGTCGATCCTCGAAATACATTCTATTATGGTAATGAAGTGACCAGTAAAAGTGGTTTTAGCCAATGGCCAGGTACATTAGGAATGGCTGCAATTGGCAGTGAAAAAGATATTAATGAATATGGCGATATTATTCGACAAGAATATCGATCTTTGGGAGTAACTCAAGCATTATCACCGATGGCCGATTTAGGTACTGAACCGCGTTGGGCTCGTTTTGAGGGTACCTTTGGCGAAAACCCTGAATTAAGTAAAAAGATGGTGCGCGGTTATATATCAGGCATGCAAAATGGTAAAAATGGATTAAATTCACAAAGTGTTTCTGCCGTTGTTAAACATTGGGTGGGGTATGGTGCTGCCGAAGAAGGGCTAGATAGCCATAGTTTTTATGGCAAATATGCTTTATTTACACAAAATGATAGTTTGAAACAGCATATTATTCCATTTACTGGTGCTTTTGAGGTGAATGTGGCCGCTATAATGCCGACATATTCCATATTGAAAAATGCTCAAATAAATAATCATGAAATCGATCCTGTTGGTGCAGGTTTTAATAATTATTTATTGAAAGATTTATTACGTGATACCTATAAATTTAAAGGTGTCATCATGAGTGATTGGAATATTACTAAAGATTGTAATGAAGTATGTATTAATGGATCACCTCAAGGTGTTGCACCTAAAGCAGAAGGAATGCCTTGGGGGGTTGAGGATCTAACAGTAGAAGAGCGTTTTATTAAAGCTATCCTAGCGGGTGTTCAACAATTTGGGGGCGTAAGCGACAGTTCAACTATTGTCTCGGCAGTTAAAAATAAAAAACTAGATGAGAAACTAATAGACAGTGCAGTATTGGCAATTTTGACGCAAAAATTTGCTTTAGGCCAATTTGAAACACCTTATAATGATCCAACTGAAGCAAGCAAATTTGTGGGTAATCAACAATTCCAACAAATTGCAAATAAGGCACAATTTAACTCAATGGTATTGCTTGAAAATGAACAACAAACTTTACCACTAGATACTAATAAAAAAGTTTATTTACATGGTTTTATGGCGGAGGCAAAAAATCAATTAAAAAATAAAGTGACTATTGTTGATGATATTGATGATGCTGATGTGGTGGTTGCACGTATTGATGCACCTTTTGAGCAAAACCATAAAAATTACTTTTTTGGTTTAAGACATCATGAAGGTTCACTTGCGTTTCCTGAAAAAGATAAAAATATTAAATTTATCGCCAAGGCAAGTAAAAAATGTCCTGTTATTGTAACAGTTTACTTAGATCGACCAGCCGTTCTTACACCGATAAAACAATATGCTAGCGCTATTGTGGCTAATTTTGGTGTAAATGATGAAGTGTTGTTTGAACGTTTGTTTGCGGATAAACCGTATAGCGCTAAAATGCCGTTTGCTTTACCTGATTCAATGGAAAGTGTACTTCAACAAGCTACTGATTTACCAAATGACATGAAATCTTTATATCCATTAGGTTATGGATTAACACATTAATTTATCTTGTTAAATATTATTGCTATCTTAATGATGGCAATAATATTACTATCGTCACCAGTTAGTATATCTTTTATTATTCTATTTTATAATCAACCAAACTATGAATTAAGGGCTTTTCAAATACGATTTTTGCTGTAATTAATATTCAATGGTAACGTATTCTTCAATCGTTTTTTTGCTGAAAGAGTTACAGGTTACACCTAGGTTTTAGTAAAAAAATAAATTTATTAAATCTCTATTTTACTTTCTTGTGATATATGATCTGACTTTAATATCAAAATTATTAGGCGTACCTATAATAATAGAAAATAGCGTTATAATTATTTTATGTTAATCACAACCACAATCATAATTACTTTTTTGTTTTTTAGCTGCTTGTTGCTTAGCAACAATCGCTGATACTTTTTTCGATACAATGGCCAATTGTTCTTTGGAATCAGAGTAGTTTTGTTCAGCTGCTTTAGCAAACCATTGTTTTGATTTAAAATAGTCTTGTTTTACTCCTGTACCTTTATAATAAAGATTAGCTAAAGTATATTGGGCTATCACATTACCTTTTTTTGCCGCTTTGGTATCCCACTTAATTCCTTGTGAATAATTTTGTTTAGTCCCTTGACCATTATAATAAAGTAAAGCAAGCTGATGTTGTGCTTCAATATGACCTTGATTGGCTGCTTTTTCGAACCACTCTTTAGCTTTAGTATAATCTGGTTGAGATTCATCGGGTTGTTCAAATTGTTTTTCAATACCCTTAAAATAACGCTTTTTAGTATGCGTACCATTGGCATACATAATACCTAAATGAAATTGAGCTTCAGCATTGTTTTGTTCAGTCGCTTTCTGATATTCTTGGTTAAAATCAAATAATATTTGCTGATTAGCACTGACAAAAATGCTGAAACATAAACCTAATATAATTTTAGCAAAGAACTTGATCATACTTCATCCTACAGTAAATCATTCGTTGGCATGCTTTGGATTACCTGTTTTGTGTATATCGCCATATATTAGGTTAAAATATCATAAATAATATAAATATAATGGAAATCTCATTTAATTACACTTAAACATCTTGCCATTAAAAATTGAAAGATTTTTTTATTAATTTGTTGTTATTGAATATCTTTGGAGAGTTCACACCCTTTTTGTAATCCATTTTTGCAAGCCATGTCAAAATATCTTTTGGCTTCATTCATATCTTTTGATACTACTGTTCCATTATAATACAATACGCCCATTAATACTTGTGCTTCAGGATTATTGGCTTTTAGCGCTGGTTTAAGTAGTTCTAATCCTTTAGGGTAGTTTTTTCTATTTGACAGATATATGGTTGCTAACGCTAATTGAGATTTTAGATGACCTTGATTAGCAGCTTTTTCAAACCAGAATTTCGCTTTATCTAAATCTTGTGGAACCACTTTACCTTCATAATATATAAAACCTAAATTATTTTGCGCTCTCACAAAGTTAGCCTGAGCGGCTTGTTCATAATACATTATTGCTTTTTTATAATCAGGTTTTACTCCTTCTCCTTTATTATACATAAGACCTAGATTATATTGAGATGTTGTATATCCTTGCTTGGCTGACGCTTCAAACCATTTTTTAGCTTGACTATAATCTTGGGTATAACCATTTTGTCCAAAATAGTAATTGGCACCTAAAGCAAATTGCGCTGCAGCATCCTGTAATACAGCTGCTTTTTTATATAACACATCTTTATCGTTATAAGTTTCAACCTCATTATAATCAGAATCAGAACTACAACCCGTCAACAAATTGATCATAATAAACGTCGATAATAATAACTTTTTCATAATATTTCCAAAATCATATCCTTTTGATATTGATATATTTTACATGATAACAAATTTAAGGTGTTAGTTGATTTATTGAGGATGGAGAAGTCAGGGTTATAAATGATTAATAGGGTATTTGCTATTTTAGCAACGTTTATCAAATGTTGGTGCTTTCAACACTTAATTTTATTAAATAGAATTGATTTTAAGGGTTACATTTTGTAGAAAACTCAAGGTGTTAAATTTGATAATTTGAACAATCGTTTACATGCTCCTTTTGAGCTAATATTCTATGTTAATTAAAAATAGTCGCATATTAATTTATTGAATGTTGGTGTTTTTACTGTTTGATTTATTATCGTTCGTATTGATTTTCTAAAAGAGAAATAATTGGTAGATTTTAAGCTTGATTATTCGGCACATTATGTACCTTATCATTTCACAGCGCAGACATTTAATATTGTTCAGATTCATTACGAGCGGATTAGTTGAACGCTAGTATTCTTATAACTCAATATATTTAATTATTGTCTTTGATTGGTAAAACAGAGAATTAAAAAAGGTGGTGGGTCGTGAGCGATTCGAACGCTCGACAAACGGATTAAAAGTCCGCTGCTCTACCGACTGAGCTAACAACCCATATAGAAAACTGCTAAAAGTGGTGGGTGATACCGGGTTCGAACCAGTGACCCCCTCCTTGTAAGGGAGGTGCTCTCCCAACTGAGCTAATCACCCCAAATGTTTTATTTCTAAAACGTCACGGTAAAGATTGGTGGGTGATACCGGGTTCGAACCAGTGACCCCCTCCTTGTAAGGGAGGTGCTCTCCCAACTGAGCTAATCACCCTTACCGTGTGGATGTGCATTATAAGGCACGTCTTATTTCAGTCAACCTTTTTTTTTAATTTTCTGCAAAATTAGCTTTGTTCGATTTAATTTTAAACGTTTTTTGGGTGATGAATCGCAAAAACACCTTTTATTTGTGTTTGCCTCAGTTGTTGTGACTATGATTTGTGGATAAAATTATTTTTATGAGCAGTTAATTGATGAAGATAATAGATAAATGTCGGGTCATAATTTATGTCGAACCCAAGGTTATACGATATAAGATAAGTCAATCTAATGGGCTATTAACGTTTTCTCCATTTGGCGATTTAATTGAATATGATTATCAAAATTTCAATGATATTGATATTTTTGTTGGTCAACTACAAGCTAAGTTACCCAAATATACCAAATATGAAATAAACCTTTCAGATAACTATATTCAATTAACAAAAGTGATGATGCCGGAGGTGAAATTGCAACCCAATGAAATTGCTTTATATATCGAAGCCTCGATCTATAAATTATTTGAGTTATCCGCTAAAAACGTCTTTTTTGATTTTAATTTTTTAACTGATAAACAGAACCAAAAGCAAATTATGATTGCCGTATGCGAGCGTGATTATGTTAATAGCTGGATTGAGCTATTTAAAAAAAATGAATGTTTAATTAATTTTATTGGTTGTTCAAGCGATAATAAAAGATTCAATTTTTTACCATGGCGACAAAGTCAATATAATAAGCAAAAACAGTATTTATCAATTGTAATAGTATGTTTGATGGGGGTGATGAGTTGTTTATTTTGTTATATGTGGAGGCAAGCCCAAACAAAATTAACCCGCTGTATAAATGACGTTTCACAGCAACAACTTATTGAGCAAAAGTTAAATGAGCAATTATCAACTTATCTGCCAAATCCTTCCGCGAGTCAAAGACAAATCGAGCAGTCATTAATATTAATTTCAGAACAATTACCTACTAATATTTGGTTAACTTCGTTTACTTATAAACCCGATAAAATAACAATTAAAGGGCATAGTTTTAACTATATTGAACTCACTAATTTTAATCTAAATCTTTTACAACATAAAAATGTCAGTAAAAGCCAAATCAAAACAATTATTAATAATAAACATAGTCTGTTTTTTGAAATGGATATTGACATAAATGAACAGTGAGTTTTTAAATCGGCCATTTTGGCAACAATATTTAATCTGTATTTTGTTAACGATCGTTATTTTTATTATCGGTTATCTGTTTTTTATTTACGATATAAACAAACAATCAGACAAGCAACAAAAATTATATCAAACTAAACAGCTACAAATTGAATCATTACAATCAAGGCTTAAACATTATCAATTTGGGCAAAACCGTTCATTAATAATCATCAATCAAAACGAATTTGCTCAATATATTGAACGAAACCATTTAATCCTAAACGCTTTCAAACAATATCAAACGGATGAAACAATAAATTGGGATATTGAACTTAATGGTGAATTTATTGATTTTATGAATTTAATTACAGACCTTAATAAAGATTATTACTATTTGAATTTTCGAGATTTAAAGATGACTAAACAGGAATCTTATCTACAAATTATATTTACCTTATTATTTAAAAGGAAAATAGAGTGAAAGCAAACTTATTTATAATGGGTTATTTATTGATTATCAGCTGTTTTAATGTTATCGCAGAGCTAAACTTTTATCGAGATCCATTTGTTGAACCAACGCAAACGTCATGTAATGAACAGAAAGAGATATTATTAAAACAGATACAAGCTTGGCGATTCAAAGGCCTGATTCAACATAAAAGTCATTATTATCCGCAAATTTGGCTCTATTCTGAAAATCAGTGGCTTGCCATAAATCAAGAGGTTCACTCTAAAGTACTATTTCCCTGGTTTTTGCAATCTTGGCAAAATCATAAAATCGTGTGGCAAGCTAATTTGACAGATTATTGTCATGAAACGATTGAATGGACAATGTTAATAAATGAGTCATAAAGATATGCAAACAAAAAAGATATCATCGATTCATCAATGTCAAAGTATATTGTTAAGGATAACAATGATCTGTTTGATCTCAATGATCATCATGATAAGTACTGTTAGAGCTAACGAAAATCAGTTAAGTTTTAATTTATCTTCAAATGTTGAGCTGCATAATAATGATCTGATTTCAATGAATTTTTATCAAACAGATATTGCCATTATTCTGCAAGCTTTAGCTGATTGTAAACAAATGAATCTTATTATGAGTGAGAATATATCGATAAAACAAACCATTAAACTGCAAAATATAGATTGGCAAAAGGCATTAACCATTATTTTAGATTCGGCCAATTTACAAGCCACAATGGATGATAATATTTTATTTATTTCCAAAGCTATCGAACCAGAAATTTTAGAACAAAAAAAGCAATTGGAACTCAAACAACAAGAGCAAAAGCAGCCGCTTGAATCTTTGTCCATTGCGATTAATCATGCGGATCTTGCAAATTTAAATGAAACCATTCAGCAGCAAGGATTATTATCCGAACGGGGCAAAGTGATTATGGATAAACGAACCAATTCACTTATTATTATGGATTTACCAAAACAGTTTAAAGCGATTAACAACTTGATTAAGTCGATTGATAAACCAATGCCACAAGTACATATATCTGCACATATTGTAACAATGAGTAGTGAAAGTATGAATGAATTGGGTATTAAATGGGGCTATTCAGGGCGATCATCTCAATTGTTAGATAAGTTTGAAGTTGGATTAGGTATTACTAACTCTACCTCTACCATAGGTTTCAATTTAGCTAAAATTTCTGGTAGTTTGCTTAATTTACAACTATCAGCCTTAGAGTCTGAAAATCAAGTTGAAATTATTGCTAGCCCTAATTTATTAACATCCAACCAGAATATGGCATCAATAAAGCAAGGTACAGAAATACCTTATGAAGTTTCAAATGGAAATAATGGTGCAACATCAATTGAGTTTAAGCAAGCCGTTCTAGGATTAGAAGTGACGCCCAAAATACTATCTGATAATCAGATACTTTTAGATTTGTACATTACTCAAAATACTGCAGGGCGCTCAATAAAACGAAGTGAGGGAGGGGAAGCATTAGCTATCGATACCCAAGAAATTAAAACACAAGTGAAAGTAAACAACGGCGAAACTATTGTTTTAGGCGGCATCTTTCAACAAACTAACGATAATCTTAAACGAAACGTACCAAGTGCCAGTGAGCTTCCGATTATTGGTAACTTATTTAAATATAAAGGTAAAAAACAGCAAAAAAAAGAACTTGTTATTTTTATCACGCTACAATTAGTTGAGTAAATGTCATCAGAGTTGTATCATACAGAGTTTATTTTTCTATGATTTACTTTGAAACTTAATTTACTGTTTCAATGTTTAGTTTTTTAGTCATCATCATTACAAATTATTATAAAAGTAGAGAATATTATGTTTCGTGTTGTAGCTTCTGATTTAGATGGCACTTTATTAACTCCTGAGCATTGCTTATCACCTTACACTAAACAAGTCCTTCAAGCTTTGCGTAAAAAAGATATTCATTTTGTGTTTGCAACAGGGCGACACCATATTGATGTGGCTCAAATGCGAGAAAACATGGAAATTGATGCTTTTATGATTACTTCCAATGGCGCTAGAGTGCATGATAGCTCAGGGAATCTAATCTTCGGGCAAAGTATTGATCCTGTATTAGCATGTGAGGTAGCAAAAGAATGTATTGATGATCCGTTAGTATACACTCATGTCTACCGCGGTGATAATTGGCTTATTAATAAAGAAGATACTTATTCTTTAAGTTTTTTTAGAGATACAGATTTTACTTATGAATATTTTAATCCATCTGATTTTGAAGCCGACGATATTGCCAAAATTTACTTCACAACAAGTAGTGATTCATTACATCCACATTTAGCTGAAATAAAAAATAGGCTTGATAAAAAATATGGTAGTAAAATAAGCATCACATTTTCATCTTCAAACTGTCTTGAAATTATGGCTGAAAATGTATCAAAAGGCAGTGCGCTAAAAAGGGTAGTTGAAAAACTTGGTCTCGATCTAAAAGATAGTATTGCTTTTGGTGATGGCATGAATGATTTTGAGATGTTAAAAATGGCAGGAAAAGGTTGCATTATGCAAAATGCTAGTTTAGATTTACGTCAAAAACTACCTCAATTAGAGGTAATTGGTTCAAACGTTGATGATGCCGTACCTCACTATTTAAGTAATTTATTACTATAAATTAATCTAATTATATTTTATGACTCTAACTTTTGATAAAAAACTCGATACTCTGGGATTACGTTGCCCAGAGCCTATCATGCTAGTTCGAAAAGCTATAAGAGAACTGGGTATAGGACAAGTACTTTATTTGATCGCTGATGATGTTGCCACTACTCGTGATGTACCGAGTTTTTGCAGATATATGGATCATGAACTGCTTGCCTTACAAATAGAATCCAAACCTTATCAATATTGGATAAAAAAATCCCATTGATCTTTCTGCCAAAAATTTCAGGTTAACGATACATTTTAGTAAGTTAACCTAATTTGGTAGAGATAGTAACGTAAAGTACGCCAGTCATTTGGAGAAAAATTATCCGACATTAAAAATAGGGTATGTTGTTTATTGGTTCTTCTTGATTGCAAATTTAAAATAATAATGTAACGAAGTATTAATGGATTGCGTCTTAAATACCACCGTTGTTTATACCAATAGATCTGATTGATATAATGAAATAGTGCAAATTCTCCTTTGACTTTTTTGCAACAACAAATGCTTCGCCACCAGTCAATAATTAAGAACAATAAAATAATAAAAGTGTAGTTATTTAATAATGTATCGGCAAATTTTAATAAACATTCAACAACTATAATCAAATAAAATATTGATAATATTATTATTTGTTGACGGGATATGGTTAATTTAGTTCTCCACATAATAAAAACTTAGTTCAAATAAAACACAATTAATAAATGATATTGTTAAAAATTGCTTAAAATTAAGCTAAATATGGGAGATAATACGCATAATTAAAGTAATTTTTTATGAGTGATTAATATATTTGCTCTATGACTAGAATATTAAATTCATCATATCAATGTTCATAAAAACTATGTGTTAAATTATTTGCGGGGTAACAGAAATTACTTTGTTGCCCTTACTTTTTCCTTTGAAAATTCAGCTAGGAATAATTTGTGATAATAATTAAAGTGTTAAAATTTTTTCTTAAGTTTTTTATCGGCTGTTTTCTATGTGCTTTAGTCATAGTAATTGCTGGTTATGCTTATTATTCAAAAGACTTGCCTGATGTTACAACCTTAAAAGATGTAAGGTTGCAAACACCGCTGCAAATTTTGAGCAAAGATGGAGAACTCATCGCTATTTTTGGTGAACGTCGACGAACACCATTAAAATATAATGAAATCCCACCTGTTGTGGTTAATGCTGTGATTGCTACAGAAGATGCGAGATTTCATGAGCATTTTGGTATCGATCCGGTCGGGATTGTACGAGCAATGTACATAGGTTTAAAGCAAAAAGGATTTTCGCAAGGTGGAAGCACTATAACCCAGCAGGTTGCAAAAAACTTTTTCTTAACACCAGAAAAGAGTATTTCACGAAAAGCGAAAGAAGTTATTTTAGCGATTCGTATGGAAAAAGAGCTAACTAAAGAAGAAATCATGACACTTTATCTAAATATGATTAACTTTGGTTCTAGAGCATATGGTGTTGCAGCTGCTTCTTATACTTTTTTTGGTAAGACCCCAGATCAGCTAACCATTGATGAAGCGGCACTATTAGCTGGTTTGCCAAATGCACCTTCAGCTTATAATCCTATTTCACACCCTGATCGTGCACTGACCAGACGTAACTGGGTTTTGGGTCGTATGCTAGATCAATCTTATATTACTCAATCACAATACAATGAAGCAATTAGTAAGCCAATTAATGTAAGTTATCATTCACCACAGATCGAATTTTCAGCCCCATATATTGCCGAAATGGCAAGGCAGTTTATGTATGATAAATTTGGTGAAAATGCTTATACTGATGGCTATAAAGTCTATACAACTATTTCTAAAACAGATCAGTTAGCAGCTGAGCAAGCTGTGCAAAAAAATATTATTGATTATGATATAAGACATGGTTATCGTGGTCCTGAAAAAATATTATGGAAAGATAACGAGAAAGCATGGAAAGATGAGCAAATTCAAAATACGTTAAAAAAATATACTTGTTATAGTGGTATGTGCCCTGGTGTTGTTATTCAATCTTCGGATCTAGAAGCAAATGTTGTTTTAACCGATAAATCTAAAATCGTTATTGCATTCCAAGATATGAAGTGGGCTCGACCATTTATTAGTGATACTAGACAAGGTTCTTTTCCGAAAAAAGTATCTGATACATTAAAACCAGGACAACTTATTTGGGTTAAGAAAACAAATGATAAATGGGCATTAGCACAAATTCCAGCTGTCAATGCTGCACTCGTTTCACTTGATTCTGACAATGGTGCTATCAAAGCAATTGTTGGCGGTTATGATTTTTATTTAAGTAAATTTAATCGTGCTACCCAAGCTCTTCGTCAATTAGGTTCAAATATTAAACCTTTTATTTATACAGCAACATTAGAAAAAGGTTTAACTATGGCTACACTACTCAATGATGCGCCTATTGTTCGCTCAACAGGTAGTGCGACTTGGCGACCTAAAAATTCCCCACCAAACTATGCTGGCCCATTACGTTTAAGAATTGGCTTAGGGATGTCTAAAAATGTAATGATGGTTAGAGCGCTGCGTGCAGTAGGAATTGAATATGTTGCGACTTATTTAGAGCGATTTGGATTCCCTAAAGAAAATATCTCACTTAATGAATCTTTAGCTTTAGGTTCTGCTTCGTTCACACCATTGCAAGTAGCAAGAGCTTATTCGGTGATTGTTAATGGTGGATATTTAATTTCGCCTTATTTAATTGAAAAAATCGAAGATAATAATGGTAGTGGTGTTATTTATCAACATCAACCTTTGATTGCTTGTAAAAATTGTACTGATGAGGTTATCAAAACAGAGTCAATGCCAGTATCCTTAAATAATGTAGAGAATGAAATAGACGAATCAGGTAATGAAGAACCTGAACAAGCTAACCTTAAATCAGATGATAATATGGTATTACCAAATATCAATCTGGATAATAAAGCAACGGATGTTACTCCAAAATATGCACCTCATACGATCGATAGTGGTTTAGCTTTTATTATGAAAGATGGACTTAGAACAATTGTCTTTGGCGGTTCTGATTGGCAAGGTACGGCTTGGCGCGTGAAAGCATTAGGTAGAAAAGATGTAGGAGGGAAAACCGGTACCACAAATTCATCAAAAGATGTTTGGTTTTCTGGTTATGGCGGCAATATTGTAACAACTGTATGGATGGGCTTTGATGATCATCGACGCAATTTAGGTCGAACTATTCGAGCGGAAGCAGGGGCAGTTACAGCCAATCCACTTTGGATTGATTATATGAAAATTGCCCTACAGGATGTACCTGTAAATGAAGATATTAAGCCGGACAATGTCATCTCTGTTACCATTGACCAAAAGACTGGGTTATTACCTCAATCAGGTTCTAAAACAATGTCGGAATACTTTATTAAAGGTACTGAACCAAAATCTTATGCAACTCAAGAAGTTGATACAAGTGTGACCGATTCCCAAGGTAACACACAAGAACTATTCTAGTAAGGTATTGAGTATGAATGGTTCTATAAGAATTATTGGTGGCAAATGGCGTGGACGTAAATTGGCAGTACTTGACAAACAAGGTTTACGCCCTACTACTGATAGAGTTAAAGAAACTCTTTATAATTGGTTAATGCCAGTTATTTATGATAGTGAATGTTTAGATTGTTTTTCGGGAAGTGGTTCATTAGGCTTTGAAGCTGCATCACGAGGTGCAAAAAGTGTAATATTACTAGAAAAAGATAAACAAGTTGCGCAGCTGCTTAATAAAAATAAACAACTTATTGCTTGCGATGCAATTGAGATTCATCACACTAATACGCTAATATGGCTTAATCAACCTGCTCAAAAACAGTTTGATATTGTGTTTATCGATCCACCATTTCATCAATCACTCGTTGCCCAAACGGTTAATCAGCTTGAAAATAATAATTGGCTGAAATCATCTGCATATATTTATATCGAAACAGAAAAAGACCATGAGCTAATGAGTTATATTCCTACTAATTGGCAATTACATCGAGAAAAAACCGTCGGCCAGGTTCACAGCTATCTTTTTATACGAGAAGAAAATTAATGTTTATATTTATTGGTAAATTTTTATATACCATAATGTGGTTATTTTTATTATTCAATCTGATTCACCCATACCCAAAACCTGCCAATATTGTTGCGTATTTTGGTTTGGCCGCTTTTACACTAACTCATGGCTTGCAAGCCTATATGTTACAGTCAACAATGACGAATAAAGAGAAAGAAGAGGATAAATTTAAAGCACTTCGTCTTTTTATTTTTGGTGTATTTGAATCACTTAGCTGGAAAATTAAAAAATAACGATAAAAGTGGTTGCCAGATACAAAAAATTTTGTATAATGCTCCCACTTCTTTCGAAGTATTCCAATAAGCGGGAATAGCTCAGTTGGTAGAGCGCAACCTTGCCAAGGTTGAGGTCGCGAGTTCGAACCTCGTTTCCCGCTCCAATTCTTCATCTACAAATATTCAATATTGATTAAATTTTTTTAGATAATTAAGGATCTAGTTTATCTACTTTTAATTAGAATTTGATGTAACTTATCATCGATAAAGGATATATAAGTAGTATTTGTTATGTTGAAATTTAACATTTAACTTATAAAGATTATCTTTAATTTTATCATTATATATCTCTTTTTATTCCTCCAAATATTTCTATCATCATAAATTAATTATCATTATTAACGTTACTGTAATTATCGTAAAATAAAAAAATAACCATAAAGAAAATAAAATGTAAGCCAGTAAATGGAGCGTTATTATTTTGGACATATCTGTAATTTTTAGTCAGCTAAAATCGATTGAAACTAAATTTGTAAAAAACGAACGTGGTATGTATGCGATCGAATATGCAATTATACATTAGGAATTACAGTGATAATTTCAAGTATTTTGTGTGATCATGATCCAGTTAAAAACGCTTTAACTGAATTACTTGAAAACTAAAGCATAAATTTTATACTATCATTTAATTTTGCTTTTTCATTTTCTAGCTTATTAAAATAGATATAGATAACAGTTTAGGGGATAAGCTCAAATTTTTAATAAAGCTAATTAACCTTATAAATTTTCAACTTTTTAGATCATGAAATATTCAATATATTTCTATTTTTTGTTCTATTTTATCCGTTAATCTTTTTATTATCTACAAAGGTAATCTGAAGTTTAAAATAATTATTTTTGATTTTATCTATATTATTCAAATGGTTATAAATTTATTTTTTTTATTATAGTTTTATAATTTAATAAAATATTTTTAATATAAATTTTTTTAAAAAAATTATATTTGTATCTGGTAAATTTATATTAAACGGCATATAATTTGTTAAAATCTGTAAAGAGAAATTAATAAAGATTAGAATTTTATAAATATTAAGGAGAAAGTAATTATGATGTATTTAGTAGCAATCCGTGCGCAAATAAGGAATTTTACAAGCAAATTTATTAAAAACGAAAGTGGTGTAACTGCAATTGAATATGCAATTGTTGCAGCGGGTGTTTCTGCAGTGATTCTGTTTATCTTTAGAGCGAACGGTGGCCCTGTTTTTATTATGTTAGAGGATGTATTCAATAACTTGAGATATAAAATGGAGAGTATTATTTATTCATAAGTAATATTTCTCATAATATTATTAATAAAAACCACTCCTTTATAAAGGGGGTGGTTTGTTGTTTTAGAGAAGTATAACATCGCTTCAACTTATGGCATAAGACGTTGCAAATATTAAAACAGATAATATAAAAGATTGGTCCAAAGCGTTAACATTCTCTCTATACTCATTCGAATATTATATTTTGATTCTTTTTTGATAAATTATTGGCAATTTTATGATTTATATCTAAGTTGACGCTTTTTCTTCTCATGCAATTTAAAAAATTTAAAATAAAATTAAACTTATGCTGGTAAATTTATTTCAATACAAATATAATGTTAACGCTTTCTAAAAAGGAAGAAAATTAACATTAAAATAAATGTAAATAGTTAAGGAAAGAATTATTATGATGTACTTATCGGCAGTTCGCGCACAAGTAAGAAGTTTTGCAGGCAAATTTATTAAAAATGAACGCGGTGTAACTGCAATTGAATATGCAATTGTTGCTGCAGGTGTTTCAGCTGTGCTTTTGGTTATCTTTGATAAAGGTAACGGTCCTGTTCATAATATGTTAAATGGTGTATTTACTACACTACAAGCTAAATTATCAAGTATTATTTCCTAATTAGTAATATTTAATTACTATTCTGAAATAAACCACTTCTTTGTAAAGAGGTGGTTTATTGTTTTTAAGCTAGTTTCTTCAAATAATAAAATAAACTGTATCAATAATAAGATAGATATAATTAATGGCAGTAGAATACACTTTAACTCTCTGTATGTTTAAATTTTAATATTAAATTTTTAGCAATTTTATGACCCACATCTATATTACTTTTTTCCACTTATGCAATTCAAAAAATTTAATGATGCTTTAACAAAATATTATTAATAAATACATAGTTTATATCTTAAAAATTAAGTAATACTTATAATTTATACTTGTATAACAATAAACCTTTTCTAATTAACGTATTGATTTTAAATTGTTTATTTTCTATGCTTCATTATTATTATTTCTTTATTGGGTCAATATAAAAAAATTTACAATAAAATTGCATTTAATGCTGGCAAATTAATATTAAACTGCATATAATGTGAAAACTTTCTGATAAGAAAGTGAAAACAAATTAAAAATAATGTAAATATTAAAGGAAAGAGTTATTATGATGTACTTATCAGCAGTTCGCGCACAAGTAAGAAACTTTGCAGGCAAATTTATCAAAAATGAACGCGGTGTAACTGCAATTGAATATGCAATTGTTGCTGCAGGTGTTTCAGCTGTGCTTTTGGTTATATTTGATAAAACTAACGGTCCTGTTTATAAAATGTTATATAGTGTATTTACTACACTACAAGCTAAATTATCAGCTATCATTTCCTAATTAGTAATATTTAATTACTATTCTGAAATAAACCACTTCTTTGTAAAGAGGTGGTTTATTGTTTTTAAGCTAGTTTCTTCGAGTAATAAAATAAACTGTATCAATAATAAGAGAGATATAATTAATGGCAGTAGAATACACTTTAACTCTCTGTATGTTTAAATTTTAATATTAAATTTTTAGCAATTTTATGACCCACATCTATATTACTTTTTTCCACTTATGCAATTCAAAAAATTTAATGGTGCTTTAACAAAATATTTTAATGAATAGATTGCTCTTATCTTAAAAATTAAGTAATAAATCACAATCTATTTTTTGGATAACAATAACCCTTTTTTAATTAACATATTGATTTTAAATATTTATTTTTTATTTATACATTGTTGGTTTTTTATTGCGCTAATACATAAAATTTATAATAAAATTACATTTAATGCTGGCAAATTGATATTAAACCGCATATAATGTGAAAGTTTTCTGGAAATAAACAGAAAACGATATTAAAAATAATGTAAATATCTAAGGAAAGATTTATTATGATGTACTTATCAGCAATTCGCGCACAAGTAAGAAATTTTGCAGGCAAATTTATCAAAAATGAACGCGGTGTAACTGCAATTGAATATGCAATCGTTGCAGCAGGTGTTTCAGCTGTACTTTTGGTTATCTTTGATAAAGCTAACGGTCCTGTTTATAAAATGTTATATAGTGTATTTACTTCACTACAAGCTAAATTATCAGGTCTTATTTCTTAATTAGTAATCTTTAATCGCTATTCTGAAAAAAAACCACTTCTTTGTAAAGAAGTGGTTTATTGTTTTTAAGCCAGTTTCTTCAAGTAATAAAATAAACCGTATTGATAATAAAATAGATATTATTAATGGCAGTAGAATACACTTTAACTCTCTGTATATTTAGTTTGATATTAAATTTTTAGTGTTTTAAAATTAAACTTTCAGCAATTTTATGACCCACATCTAAGTTATCTTTTTTCTCTCATGCAATTTAAAAATTTTAATAGGCTTTAATAAAATATTTTAATAAAAACATAGTTTATATCTTAAAAATTAAGTAATGATTACAATCTATTGTTGGATAACAATAACCCTTTTTTAATTAACATATTGATTTTAAAAGTTTATTTTATATTGCTTCATTATTATTTCTTTGTTGGGCCAATATAAAAAATTTACAATAAAATTGCATTTAATGCTGGTAAATTAATATTAAAGTGCATATAATGTGAAAACTTTCCGATAAGAAAGAGAAAACAAATTAAAAATATCGTAAATATTGAAAGGGGAGAGTTAATATGATGTACTTATCAGCAGTTCGCGCACAAGTAAGAAACTTTGCAGGCAAATTTATTAAAAATGAACGCGGTGTAACTGCAATTGAATATGCAATTGTTGCAGCAGGTGTTTCAGCTGTGCTTTTGGTTATCTTTGATAAAGCCAACGGACCTGTTTATAAAATGTTATATGGTGTATTTACTTCATTACAAGCTAAATTATCAAGTATTATTTCCTAATTAGTAATCTTTAATTACTATTCTGAAATAAACCACCCCTTTGTAAAGGAAGGGGTGGTTTATTGTTTTTAAGCAGGATTGCTATTTATTCAAGTGATAAAATAAACCGTATCAAAATATAATAGATATTATCAATGGCGGTAGAATTCACTTTAAATTCTTTATATATTTAGTTTAATATTATATTTTCAGTATTTTAAAATTAAACTTTCAACAATTTTATGATCCACATCTAAATTATTTTTTCCTCTTAGGCAATTTAAAAATTTTAATAGGCTTTAATAAAATATTTTAATAAAAACATAGTTTATATCTTAAAAATTAAGTAATGATTACAATCTATTTTGGATAACAATAACCATTCTTTAATTAACATATTGATTTTTAACGTTTATTTTGTATTGCTTCATTATTATTATTTCTTTGTTGAGCCAATATAAAAAAAATTACAATAAAATTGCATTTAATGCTGGTAAATTGATATTAAAGTGCATATAATATGAAAACTTTCTGATAAGAAAGAGAAAACAAATTAAAAATATCGTAAATATTGAAAGGAGAGAGTTAATATGATGTACTTATCAGC
>NZ_JACFQU010000005.1:0-120162 GCF_016101285.1 Gilliamella sp. W8136 | reverse complement strand
TGAATATGCAATTGTTGCTGCAGGTGTTTCAGCTGTGCTTTTGGTTATATTTGATAAAACTAACGGACCTGTTTATAAAATGTTATATAATGTATTTACTTCATTACAAGCTAAATTATCAAGTATTATTTCCTAATTAGTAATCTTTAATTACTATTCTGAAATAAACCACTTCTTTGTAAAGAGGTGGTTTATTGTTTTTAAGCTGGTTTCTTCAAGTAATAAAATAAACTTTATCAATAATAAGATAGATATTATTAATGGCAGTAGAATATACTTTAACTTCCTGTATATAGTCATTTTAATATTATATTTTCAGTATTTTAAAATTAAACTTTTAGCAATTTTATGATCCACATCTAAGTTATCTTTTTTCTCTCATGCAATTTAAAAATTTTAATAGGCTTCAATAAAATATTTTAATAAAAACATAGTTTATATCTTAAAAATTAAGTAATGATTACAATCTATTTTTGGATAACAATAACCATTTTCTTATTATCTTATTGATTATAAACGTTTATTTTGTATTGCTTCATTATTATTATTTCTTTGTTGGGCCAATATAAAAAAAATTACAATAAAATTGCATTTAATGCTGGTAAATTGATATTAAAGTACATATAATGTGAAAACTTTCTGATAAGAAAGAGAAAACAAATTAAAAATATCGTAAATATTGAAAGGAGAGAGTTAATATGATGTACTTATCAGCAGTTCGCGCACAAGTAAGAAACTTTGCAGGCAAATTTATTAAAAATGAACGTGGTGTAACTGCAATTGAATATGCAATTGTTGCTGCAGGTGTTTCAGCTGTGCTTTTGGTTATATTTGATAAAACTAACGGACCTGTTTATAAAATGTTATATAATGTATTTACTACATTACAATCGAAATTATCAGCTATCATTTCTTAATTAGTAATCTTTAATTACTATTTTGATATTAACCACTCCTCTATGTAAGGAGTGGTTTGGTGTTAGTTTGTTTTGACTTCAACTGATAAGATAAATCTAATAATAAAAATATTTAGAAGAAAAAGTTTAAATATTGGTTCTATTATTTTAAATATTCGCATTGTTTAAATTTTCAAATTCAAAAAATGTTATATATTTAATGGTTCACTTTTACAATTATCTTAATTCCACTCCTAATAATTTATAATAAATTTATATTTCCAAAAAACTCTAATAACGTATTCAATATAATAAAAAGATCATTAGCATGATAGATTGTTAATTATTCAGACAATTTTTTAGTAGATTTAAAAAAATTGTTTTTCAATAATTAGATAAATATTAATGATAAATTTTAAATAATATTTCGTATATTCGTTTACTAATTGTAAAATCTTGTAATTATTATACTACATTAACTCTATGTTTTTTTGTTAATTTTATTCAAAAAAAAATTAAATAAAATTTACATTTAATACTAGCAATATTATATTAATTCGCATATAATGCTAAAACTTTATGATAATAAAGTAAATTAATTTTAAAGAAAATGTAAACAGCGTAAAAAGCTATTACAACTGTTTTTATTGTGTTTTTTGATTATTTCAATGAAAAGTACTATACGATTCAGGAATGTTTCTAAGCATGTATTTAATTCATTGAAATTTAAACTAAAAGGAATCATTGCTTAATTAGCAATGTTTAGTTATTTATTCTAACATCTCTTTTTCTATAAAATAGAAATTGATTTAGGATAGTTTGTTATCGTTTTAATTTATAAGATAAAAGTTGCTGATACAATATATTTGCGAGTAGCTTTTGTTAGTTAGGGGCTCAAACAAAAACGCTATGGCTAATGAACAATTTAAGTTTTCTAATGAATGGGGAAAGGTTCGTGATTTAGTATTTCAAGTTCTAGATCTTGATTTAATTGATCAATTTAAAAAAGAGCCTAATCGAGTTTTACGTGAAATTCAAAATATAATCCGAGATATCATTAATTCAGGCAGTGCTTATATTACAGCTGATGAGTCGAATGTATTAGCTGGTATGATTTGTGATGAAATTGTGGGTTATGGACCAATTGACTCTTTAATGAAAGATGAAACTGTCAATGATATTTTAGTGAATGGACCTAATAGTATTTATGTTGAACGGGCAGGGATTCTAAGTAAAACCGATAAATTTTTTATTAGTGAACGTCAGCTACTTGATATTGCAAGACGATTGGTAAATAAAGTCGGAAAAAATATCGATGAATCACATCCGTTAGTCGACTCAAGAATGCCTGATGGTAGTCGCCTTAATGTCGTTATTCCTCCAATAGCCATTGATGGTACATCAATGTCAATTCGTAAATTCGGTAATGGTCACCGAACATTTCATGATTTAATCAAATTTGGCTCATTAAATGAACATATGGCTAATTTTTTAGTGATAGCTGCTCGTTGTCGAATGAATATTATTATATCAGGTGGAACAGGATCTGGTAAAACAACGATGCTTAATGCTCTTTCTGGATTTATTGGTGAACATGAACGTACCATTACACTCGAAGACGCAGCAGAATTAAAACTTCAACAAGAACATGTAGTTAGAATGGAAACTAAAAGTGGTGGTGAAGATGGACGTGGTAGAGTAACCATGCGAGATCTTTTAGTTAATGCTCTGCGTATGAGACCTGATCGAATAATTTTAGGCGAATGCCGTGGTGAAGAAGCGTTTGAGATGTTACAAGCCATGAACACTGGTCATAGTGGTTCAATGTCAACACTCCATGCTAATACGGCTAAAGATGCATTAGCGCGTTTGGAAAGTATGATCATAATGGCGCAGTCGGAATTACCTATTGTTGCAATTAAACGTTATATTAGTTCATCTGTAAATTTTATTATCCAAGTTTCACGCCTCCCCGATGGTCAAAGAAAAGTAATGAGCATTACGGAGATTATTGGATTAGAATCAGGCAATATTGTTACTCAAGATGTTTTTGAATTTCGAGTTAATGACGAAAGAGATGCTTATGGGAAAATTCAAGGTGAATTTGTTTGTAATGGTTTAGTTAAACGTTCAGCTCTTTATGAAAGTGCTCAATATTATGAAATGTCAGATATTTTAGAAAAACTGATGTTAAATGCAATGGGAATTGAATCATGATTTTTATACTTTCGATAGCTCTTATTTTTGCTGCTTTAATGAACATTCTTGCATTACGTCGTCGTAGAGAGCGTTTACAGGTTTTCTATAATGTCGAACCTAAAAGTATGTCATTATTGAATGTGCTTGAAAGCCAAATTGCTGGTCGAGAAAAATCTTTTTCAGATCAGCTTATGTTTGGTATTAGCACTTGGCTTAAATTTAATTTTCGACTGCTAATGTCAGGAGAATCTAAATCTAAAACATTTATCTATATTCTAATGGGAACTATCGGTGGTATTTTTATAAATAAAAAATATTTTGATTACGAAAATTACATTGTAATCCCTTGTAGTCTTATATTTACTATTGCTGTCATTTGTATTTTTAGGAAAAAAAAACTTAAAGCAGATTTTTATACAAATTTTCCAGAGGCATTAAATATTATAACTGGTCTTATTTCTTCTGGTTATGCAATATCAGTAACTTTTAAAACTTGTGGAAATTCCATTGAAGGAGTTGTTGGCAAAACATTAAAAGAAGTTAGTGACAGGTTAGAAGTAGGAGATAGCGTTGAAAATGTTTTGATCAATTCTTATCTACAGCTCCCATTCCCTGAATATTATTTCTTTATTTTGACAGTAATGGTTAATCTTGATAGTGGTGGGGAATTAAAAGAAATTTTTAGTCGATTAAGTAAAATGTTAACTGATAACCGAATCATGGCTAAAACTAGAGATGGCAAAACGGCAGAATTAAGAATGACCATGTGGATTTTAGGTGCTATGCCTTTTTGCTTTATCGGATTGCTCAAGTTGGTGTCAGAAGAAAATTATAATATTTTGACCAACACTGATGGCGGTCACTATATTGTTTATTATGTTATAGGCAGTGTTATTATTGGTTTTCTAATTATCAAAAGCTGGATTAATAAAATAGTTTAAATTATGAATATCTTATTATATATATCAGTCTCACTGTTTCTTATCATTATTGGCTGTAGGCAGTTGTTTATTACCTATTCACTTTTTCGAAACAAAGAAAAGATTGGTTTAATACTAAATAATGAAAGCCAAGAAAAAAATAATACTAAAAAGCATGTAAATGAAAAAAATGTTGCTTTTGAAAAAATTATTGCAAAAAATAGTGTAACAATCAGTTTTTTAAGAAATTATCAGGACAAAAATAGCTGGAAAATATATTCTGTTATTATTGTATTTTCAATCTTTTATTTGATAAATGGGATCTTTCAACTTATTGAAGTTAATACAAATATAATGGTGATTATCTTAGTATTAATTACTATTTCTGTCATCGTCGTTCCAGATATGCTTGTTAAAAGACAAACAAATAGAAAAATAAAAATGGTTTCACGGGATCTACCTTTAGTTATAGATATGATGGCGATTATGGTTAGATCAGGTATGACAGTCGAAAGTTGTTTTCGATATTTAAGTACAAGAGTGAAACCGATCAATAAAGATATTGCAGCCATTTTAGAAAGAGCTTGTTTGATGATGGACGTTAATGGTATTGAGCTTTCAATCGATCTAATTCAACGAGAAGTGCCCAGCAAAGAAATGAGAATGTTTTGTGTAACATTAAGAAGAAGCATTAGTTATGGTAACTCAATTTATGATACTTTGCTAGATTTGTCAGCTGAGATGCGAGAGATGCAGCGATTAACGATAGAGGAACAGATCGCTGCACTTGCTGCTAAGCTGACTATACCAACGATGCTATTTTTTCTAGCCCCAGTTCTTGTGATTATTGCAGGGCCTGTTTTTATGAATATTCTGTCAACGTTTAATAGGGTGTAAAGATAATGAATTATTTTTCAAGATGCTGTAAATCAAGTAGGTTATTAGAACCAAAATTTATGGTTGTATGTTCAATGTTATTTTTTGTCGTTGGGTGTCAAAATAGTACAGTAAAATATAATATGAATGAACAACAGAAAATTTATATTAACGAAACAACGAAGAATTACGGTGGTCTAATCGAAATTTATAAACAGCGCTTAAAACGTGAAGATACAGAAGAAACAAGACATAAACTTGCTAGAGCTTATTATCTCTCTAATGATTTTAATGCGGTGAAAAGAGTTTTGGAGCCTATAATAAAAAATACCAAAAATGATGGTATTCTTATTCTATACGGTCACGTTGAATCTAGACTGGGTCACAATGATACAGCATTGGAATATTTAAATAGAGCGATTGAAATTGATAGTAAAAATGGAGAAGCATATAATGTAAAAGGTATTGTTCTACTGAAAAAAAGACAATATGATGCTGCGCGGTTTGCATTTCATGAAGCTAGAGAAAATTTTTATGATGAAAATAAAGTAACTAATAATTTAGCGATGCTATCCATCTTAAATAAAGAATATAGTGAAGCTTATAAACAGCTCAATATCTTATACACTAAAGGATATCGTGATCAAACCATTCTTCATAATCTACTTTTTACATTAGTAAAATTGGATAAATTGCAATTGGCTAAGTCATTTTGTATTGCTCATAAACTATCTAATGAACCAGATATTTTAATTCAAGAGTTGAGACGAATTGAGCCAATAGATGCTATAAAATTTAATGAAGTTAAACCATCACAAAGCGATAATCAAAAACAATATACAATTGAAAAAGCTGCGGAACAGTTAGCATCTAATACAAAAGCAGACATTACTATTAAAGATAAAAATGCAACTAAACCAATAAAAACAGCTAAATCAGTAACCCCAACTAAATCAGTAACTCAAACTAAATCAAGCATCAATGCTAAATTATCTAATATGTCTAAATTAGATGAAAAAGATTCATCAACGACGACTAACTTAGTAACAAATGTTCCATCTGTTTCTGCGAAACAAACCAAACAAACTACACAGACTAAACAGACCAAACAAACAACATCAGCTCAGTCCACTATATTAGCGGTTCGTTCTGGAGAGCATGCAAAATTTAGTAGAATTACTTTCGAAACAGAGAATAAATTGAGTAAGAAAAATTATTCAGTTGAAAAAATTTCTCCAACGGAATTTAAGTTGTCATTTTATGATGTGTCACTACCTGCCGAAGGAATTAATTCTATTATCAAACGTATTTCTGGTAGTGACCGCGATTTTGCTACTATTACAGGAACCTTAACCGCTGAAAAAACATTAATTCTTCAAATAAAAACTAAACAAAAATCAACAGTGAAAGATTTTTATGTTGGATCTAATCCTAAAGGAAAAGCTCACTGTTTTGCATTCGATTTTTATTTAGAAAAGAAATAAGTGCCACGGAAAAGTAAAAAAATAATATAGAACGGAGTGGAGTTTGCATGAAAGATAAAAAATTAATTGTTTTATATTTAGCCATGATCGTTGTGGGACTTGCCTTGCTTTTTACTAAGTCGGCTCCCCCAACTGATACACCGGATGATTCAGCTGTTGTCGTTGAACCTCCTAAAATGGAAGAGCCTAAAACTGAGGTTATTAATGTTGCAGTAGCAAAACATGATATTAATAAAAAAACCATCTTGACAAAAGATGATTACTATTTCAAGTCAATTGAAGTTGCTATTAATAAAGAAAGACCTAATTTTGTAACTAGTGCATCTGAGATTGATGCCCATGTTGTAAAAAATCATATTGCGAAAGATACTGTAATTGAAGAAAGTCTTATTGCATCCCCAAATTCAGAAGATTATCTGATGTTAGCATTAAAAGATGGCAATTATATGTTTCCAATTACAATAGATCCACTGGATTCTTATTTAATAAAAAATCTTAAAGGTGGCGATCTGGTTGATCTATATGTTTTTTATGGTGATGAGACAGAAAAAGCAGCGAATGTTCGGGAAGATAAATTAGTTTCGCCTAGTCGTGATTTCGTTAAAAATCGTCTAAAACCAATTATTGTCGGAAAGAAAGTTTTATTTTTTGATGTAGAAAAAGAGATGGACAAAAGTTATAACAAAAACAATGTTGCTCAAGTTCAACTAGAACTTTCGAATAAGGAAATTAAATTATTAAGAACATTAATGACGAACTCTACAATTATTATGTATCCAAGTACTTTCAAAAAAAATGTTGAAGATGGATTACGTCTTTTAAGTGATAAAGAAAAAAATTGGCCTCTATCTGAAAAAGATATTTTTTCAGGGACACGAATTAATCTGTTAAAAGGTAACTAAGAATGCTAATAAGAACTAAATCAATTACTAATATGATCAAACCTATAATATGTTTATTGTCGATTGGCTTCTCTTCGTTGGCTTTTGCTAATATTCATAATTTACAGATCGGACAAAGTAAAACAATTGTGTTACCTGAAAATGTTGGTACCGTATTTATTAGCCAAGATACTGTAGCAAACTATGAGGTTATTGAAAATAAATCTCTGATTGTTTATGGAAAGTCAAACGGGAGAGCAAGTTTAATTGTTTATGATAGTGATAATAATATCATTATTAATGACACTATTAATGTCGATCCACTTTTATATCAAATTACGAACAGGCTAGCGCAAAATTTCCCAAATAGCAATATAACAATCGATCGTTATGATAGTGGTGAAGGAACTAACAAATTTGTATATGTATTAAGTGGTACTGTGCCTGATACAACAACAAAGAGCCAAATTTTGGCACTTGTAGGATCTTCAATTGGGCAAAATGCAGAACGAATGAGACAGGAATACAGTGAGGGTGGATCATCCGGCACTCACTATCTTACATTCCAAGATTATTATACTTACAGCAATATAATCGATAATATCAGAGTGCTACAAGAATATCAGGTTAACGTACAATTGACTTTTGTTGAAGTTAGCAAGGATTTCACTGATTCACTAGGTATTGAATGGCAAAGTTTGACTCTCGACAGTATGATGAGTGGTGACGGTAGCTCAGCTATTAACTCTATTGGTGAGTTTTCACTATTAGGTATAAGAAAAGGACTAAATATACATAATATTACTACAATGATCCGTGCTGTAAAAAATGATCGTTTGGCTAAAGTATTAGCACAACCTAATTTATCTGTACTCTCTGGTGAAAGTGCATCGTTTTTGGTCGGAGGTGAAATTCCTATTGTAACTAAAAACAAAGATGGTGATGCCAATGTTACTTATAAGGAATACGGTATTAAGTTGAATATTAGTACAAAAGTAAATAATGATAAACGAATAAGATTATTCATGGAAAATGAAGTGAGTTCTGTTTCTGGTTCGTATGCTTTTAATAACTATAATATTCCTACGTTGTCATCTCGAAGAACAAGATCCACTATTGATTTATCTGATGGTGATAGTTTTGTTATCGCGGGATTGATTAATGAAAGTGATCAGGAGCAATTATCTCGTCTTCCTTTTATTAGTGAAATTCCAATTTTAGGGGCACTAGCGCGAAGTTCAACAACAAGTCGTTCTAAATCCGAGATGGTTGTTTTTGCGACAGTTAATTTGGTCACACCAAAGAGTAGTTTTGATAGTATTGAATTACCAACTATAGAGCGGACTGATGTAATTAATAGTTTCTTTAATATTAAAAACAATCTTAATAAACAAAGAAATAAGACAGTACCAGCTTCTAACGAAAGTGAAAAATTTATTAATGACATGGGCTTTATTGAATAAAAGGTTATTGGGATTCTTATGCAATTATTTGGTAATAAACAAGATACAGATTCTTCATCAAATTCTCCCTCACAAGAATATGTTGTTGGACGTATATCTGGCTATAAGGTAGCTATTGTTAGTAAAAGAACTGAATTGATTGAGAAAGTTCGTTCAGTATTATTTCTATATAACATATTGGGCATGGAGATTATTTCATTAGCATTATCTGAATTGAAAGAAACACCAAATTGGAATCAGTTTGATGCAATTATTGTAGATATTGAAAATGCTGATGATGCTGAACAAATATCAGAAACTATTAATCGCTGTATTCCTATTCAAGCAACAACAGTACTTGTAGGTAGTTACGATTCAATTCAGTTCTCTGAATTTTTATTAAAAAAAGGAATATATTTCTTATTGGAAAATAGCCAATTAGAAAAAATCCCCGATATTTTACATAAAAGAAGCATGACACCTCCAGGTTCAAGTCAGAGAGTGGGAAGTGTCATTACTTTCTTAGGTTGTAAAGGTGGAATTGGAAATTCATCATTGGTTGTTCATACTCTCAAGAAAATTAGTGATTTAACAAATTATCCACTTCTTTATATACAAGGTGCGACAACAAGCTCTAATGCCGATTTTTTATTTGAAATGCCAATACCAGATGATGGTTCATTAGTTGATGTTGGGCATTCTTTACAGGTTAAAGTAGAAACTAATGAAAAAGCATGGAACTATAAAGACCTCAATTCTGGAGAATTCAATATTACTATTATTGATCAAAATATGGGGTTAGCTTCATCGTTTAAACATTTTGAAGAAATTATAACATTTTCTAACATTATTTTTATTGTAATAAATAGAGATCCCTACTCTATAAAGGTGGCTAAGAAAATGTTAACAGAAATCACGCGTGCTAGTGCTACAAATTTTGATTTACTCAATAAGCGTTTTTTAATTTGTCTAAATGATAATGTCCCTTATGATAAAAAAAGTGCTTTACGTGATTCAGATATTGAAGACTTTTTAGAGCGTAAAATTGACTTCACACGTAAATTTATACCAAATATTGGTAAATTTAAGAAAGCAAATGATAGTGCTGAAATAAAAGAAATAGCTTCAGCTATTATTGGTAATAAAGGAATGGATGATAAACAACAGAAAGCTTTTTTTTCGTTATTAAAGAAAAAAAAAGGATAATTTTTAATTCAAAGTAGAGAAAAAATTATGTTGAAATATATAAGATTATTTTTTCGTCAAAAAAATGGGGTTGTTTCAATAGAATTTGCTATCATTTTTCCGTTCTTAATTATCCTTTTTTTGATAGCGCTTGAGTTTAGCCGAGTAATGATTATTGGCTCGGCTTTGGATTTGATGACGACTGAAATAACAAGACAAGCAGCTATTACTGAACAAGACGATTATGCTGAGAAAATAGAAGGTTTAATTCAAACTGAAGTTCCTATATGGCCTTATATCGCTGATCCTAGTCATTTTGATGTGACTGTAAAGTATTGTAAAAAAGTGGATGATATTATTAATGACCGGTGTCAATCAACTCTTACTGACGAAACTCACATATTATTATTTAATTTGAGATATCAATATTTAGTTATTTTTACTGAATTTTTTAGTTTTCTTGACACCGCTTTAACAAGAAAAACTGTTGTTTATCGTGAGTTTATTAAAAGTGAAATGGAATACAAAGGAAATTAGTAATAATGAAATATTCAAAGAACTTTTTCCATAATAAAAATGGGTCATTGACAATTGAGTTTGCATTTTGTTTCTTATTGTTTACTCTAATAGTCTTCATTATTTATGATGTATATACAACCATTATATTACAAAATAAATTAGAGCGCGCAAATTATACTGTAGCATCTGTTTTTCGCGAAAGATCAACCTTATATAAAGATAGAATAAAGAATGAAGTTGAGGTTTATACTGCCGATTTATGTTCCGATCGATGGAATTGTTATGTTTCTAGTGAGTTATTTGATTTACAGCAACTCAATGAGATGAGTGACTTAGCAAGTTCATTATTGAATAATCGTGAAGTTGCGTTAAAGATAGAAGCACTATTTATTTTACAAGATCCTAAAAATCAAGGAGATTTGAAAAAAGCTAAATTAGTGTCTTTTGGAAAAAATTTATTATCTTGTTCTAATGGTGGATGCAGTAATAGCTCAATTAAAAGTCATTTTGATTCATTACCAGCCATGGATAAACCGTCAAATAATTACCAACAACTCGCTCCATATGTCCCAAAATTGATAGATTCATCAATTAAGCTAACAGGGCGTTGGATTCCTTTATATCGTGTTTCTATGTGTATTGTTAATGAAGAAAGTCTTTATTTAAAATGGATAAATTCTAATAGACAAGGTTCATCTGGCATTGTACCAAATTTATGTAGTGATGTTGTTGTATTGTCACGTTGTAACAATTCAAACGTTTGTCCTACTTATAATTAAATGCACTTTTGAGAGGAAAATATGAACAATAATAACCAATTAAATAATAAAAATCATAAAGATTCTTTTTTGAAGTGCACTTCTGGATCAATTGCTATATCTATGGCAATCATGCTTCCTGCCATTTTTATTTGTATGGCGTTTTCAATTAATCAAGCATACACCATGCGTAATCGGGCTATGATTTCTGAAGCCACTAATGAAGCATCATTAGCAGTCATAGCTATAGATAACAGAAATGTCAATGATGAAGCAAAAAAACAAAATCGAACACTAGCATTGAATTATATTAATTATTTTATTTCAAAAGAAATAGGTGATGGCTCTAAAACAGATGCAAATTTATTAAAACCAGGTTCTGAAGTTAATGTTGATTATGACGAAGATAAACATGAATATTATATAGCCTATAACCAAAAATTTAATGAATTTATCGAGATTAAAGATAATAAGGGTGAAAAACCTCAGCCTGTTGTTGTGGGTAATAAAACAGAAAGCTATGGTAACACTAGAAAATATCTCATTTATGATTCATTTGATTTCGCTTTTATCAGCGATTTTTCTGCTTCATCTACATGCCAATATAGCGATGTAAACTGTAATGATTATTCTCCAAATAATAATGCTCAGAGGCGTCTTGATTATATGAAAGATGCAATAGAAGACATTATTGAAAAATATAAGGAGTATACACAATATCAATTTGCGTTAGTACCTTATGATATTGGTGTGCCAGAAGAAAGTAAAACTAAGAATGCAGCAGGGGGGCAAAATTATAATTGTTCTGTTATGTATAAAATGAAAAAACCTTACGATTCTATTGATTATAATTTTTGGTCAAACAAGAATGTTGCATTTACATACTGGAGTAAACTGAAAAAAGATAATGTTATAAAAGATTATTCTGATAAAACTAACTACTTTCCTAATCATAGAAAATTACTAACTTACTTCATGGATAGTTCTTATTATAATTATTATGCACATATAGTTGGACCGGCATTGGGTTTAGAATATGGTAGTAATAAAGCATTAGTTAATGCGGGTTTATGTACTGAGCGAACTAGTTATCAAGATCGAGTGGAATATGGATTACATCAGTATGCTTGTGGTATAGGTAGAAATGATCAGCCTGAAAATAATAGGGGCGTCATAGATAGTGAATATGCTACAGTAGTTCAACTATTTGATTATATGTTTTCAGGTAATTATAACGATGCACATTATTCATTTGCCAACAGTAAAACAGTGGATATAGAAGGTACTATTAGTACTTTATTCAGTGATATGCAAAAAAATATTATAAGATTTGAACGTCCTATTTCACCGGTAATTGCGGAATTTTCACCTTTTATGGGGATGTGCCAATCACCACTGTATAGTAATAATCTTATGAATGAAAAAATGGTTAATGTAAAAAAGGTGACTGATGAAATATATAGGGAAATTGGGGAAGCAAAATATGTTGCGAAATTTGAATCCACCCCACATTTAATCCCTTTTAGTAATGATAAAAATCATAATGATAATATTTTAAAGAGTCTAAAAAAGTCAAATTGGAAGCCTGGCGGAGGTACGGACACGATGACTGCGCTATTAAGGACTGTGCCTATAATGGCTGAAAGTAGTGGCAATAATAAAGTTATGATTATTATTAGTGATGGTAAAGATGATAAGGGTGCTGACGTTCTTAGAGATACTTTTTTAGATAAAGGTGTTTGTCAGGCAATTACAGGAGGATTAAGAGACAAACAGAACTTTGACAGAGGTTATATTAAAAATCAGGCTAAGAGTGCAATTATTTACTATATAAAATTAAATCCAGAAGCTAGTAATTTGAAAACTGATGCTGAATATGAGGCTCAGTTCGGCAAGTGGTTTACTAAATGTATGAATGGTAACCCTATGTTCTTAATGGAGGCAAGGGATAAGAACTCATTGACAGATGTTATAAATAAAGTCATTGAAATTGAAACAGGAAAATTCATCAAAAAAAACCAGACTGGAAGTTAATAAGGTAGAAATAGGAGAAATAATGAAATGAAATTAATAAGAATCATGGTGCTATTTTTAGCTTGTTTTTGCTTTAGAGCTATAGCCGATTCAGACACTGACGCAATATTATTATCAACTCAAACAGGCATTAAGACTGTTACTCGTATAAACTTGAGGAATACAGGTGTTACGATTGAAAACGGTGATGTCTGGGTCTGGGGTTATAGAGGTAGAGGCTTGCAAGGTAATGGTGTTAAAAACGTTCATCATAATAGCCCGCCAGCTAGAGTACAGACGTTTGTAGATAAAGGACTTGCTATTACTCAAGTTGCAGCAGGAAGATATCATATTATTGCACTTGATGAAAATGGTGATGTATGGGGTTGGGGACGTAATTTACAATACGAAGCAAGTGGTGGCTCGTTAACAACTAGTACATATGTATTGACACCTGTAAAAGTCTTATCTGGTAAAAGAGTTATTGATATTTATTGTAACGAATTTACGTCTTATGCTTTAACAGCTAATGGTGAGGTTTGGGTTTGGGGAAGAGGTAGTCGTGGTGAAGCAGGGATTGACGACAAAAAAAATAAAAATGTAGCACAACGGATTTCTTCTTCACTTTTTGGCGGCGAGCGAGTAAGAATCATGGGGGTTGGTTATCGAAGTGCTTATGCTATTAATCGCATTGGATCTATTTATGCTTGGGGAGAAGTTGTAAGTAATAAATTTTGCCCAGAAGCTAAAAAAAATTGTACTTATTCCATTCTGCCAGTAAGAATTAATAATACTCTAGTACAAGCAAATTCAGGTATTACTTCTGGTGCAAATATAAAACAAATTACTGGCGGTCAGCATTTTATGGCTTATTTAACCTATGATGGTGAAGTTTATGGTATGGGTTCTACGAAGTATTTAGCTGATGGTAAATTCGATCCAAATTCTCTTGAGGAGGATGATGAAGAGGGCTGGGTTGATGGTGATGTTGATGATGAAGCTGACGCTGTAGCTGCAGCTGATGATGCAAAAGATGAAAAAAATGGTGAAGATACTCGAAAAGACCCATATTATATAACTGAATCTCCCATTGCTATCATTGGAAAAGATGCGCATGATGAAAAGAAAGGGGTTGCCTATTCAATTTATTGCCGGTTCCGTGGATGTGTCGCTATTACAAAACATAAAAGTATATTAACATGGGGCATCAAAGGAACAACTCGTTTAAAAGAAATTCTTTACAACAGAAATAAAGCTTCGGTAGCGCAAAGACCACTTCAAGGTACATTGACTAAAATTGATGGTGGTAGGCAGCAGTTATTCTATTGGAATGAAGACGGTGAAGTTTATGGTGTTGGTGTAGGAAGTTACCACAAATTTGACCTTTCTAATATTCATCGACGAGATTGGGGTGACAAGAGACTGGACTTTTTGATGAATGCTATGCACGCTGTTTATGGTGAAGATCACGTTTTAGGACAAATAAAATAATGATTAATCAAGATATTATTAACGACGCTATTATTTTAACGATTTGGTTGTGTTTGTTAATTTCTTGTTATACAGATATAAAATACCGGATAATTTCAAATTATATTGTCATAATTATATTTGCTTTAGCGATTTTAAATTATGCCTTTGGTCAGGGAGCACTAAATTATAGTGCTTCCGGTATATTTTTAGTCTGTGGCTTATTGATGTTTTATTGTCGATTAGTAGGTGCTGGAGATATAAAAATAATTACTGCACTTTTAATAACTATTCCTGCAGATAGTGTAATATTTTTCTTTGCAGTCACTACATTTTTGGGATTACCTCTGGCAATCTTTGCCATTATCTATAAATGGCTAAAAAAAGTAAAGGGTGGTATTACATTACCTTATGGTGTTGCAATTACAGGTGGTTATATTCTTACCTCATTGACATTTTTTAGAGTATTAATTTAGTCAAGTATTTTATATTGTTATCTTTAATGTGAATAGGCTTTGATGTCAATTCTATCCCCTTTAGTTGAAACATAACTAAAGGGGAATCAAATACCTTTCTAATTTTTCTATTTCCGATTTCTAATGATACTTTTTGCGATTTGAAACTGAGTTTTTTACTCAGACATATGTATAACCTGAAACTTCTTTACAATAATTCATCTTAATCATTTTTATCAAAAATTTTAAAATTTATAAAAGTATTTACATGGATTATTTTGGTGCAGTTTGCATCTGTTTAGATCCGCAAAGACTGTTATTTTTAAGATTGAATCACTATAATTTTAATTAATGTTTTGTTTGAAAAACGACAAATATAATTAATTATCATCAATAATGTTTACTAAACTATGGCATGATAATTGCCTGTAAAAATTATAGAATGATTATTAAAAATTGTAGAGACAAGCTTAAAGGAGATATGTATATGGAAAATCGGACTGGTAATACTAAAACCTTTGTAAAAAATCGTCGAGCTTCCTTGATTAGTGCAATCTTCTTAATGGCAACTTCAGCAATTGGTCCAGGTTTTATCACGCAAACAGCAACCTTTACAGTGACATTAGGTAGTGCTTTTGGTTTTGGTATTTTAGCTTCTATAATCATTGATTTTGTAGTGCAACAAAATATTTGGCGTGTGGTTTCATTAACAAAAATGTACTCTTCCGACATTGCTAATGCGACAATCCCTTATAGTGGTTATGTTTTAGCTATATTAGTGATTTTTGGTGGATTAGTTTTTAATATTGGTAATATAGCCGGTGCAGGACTGGGTTTGAATGCTTTAGTCGGGCTTGATCCAAAATGGGGTGGTGCAATCAGTGCATTTATGGCGATCTATATCTTTTCATCACATAAAGCGAGCCATTTTATTGACCGTTTAATGATTGGTTTCGGCTTGCTAATGATCGGTTTAACATTATTTGTGTTGTTTGCTGCACATCCCCCTATCGGGCAAGCATTCACCGAAACACTTTTTCCAAGTAATATTGATTTTGCCTCTATTACCACTATTGTAGGTGGAACGGTTGGCGGATATATTTCTTATGCTGGCGCACATCGTCTGCTTGATAAAAAAATGGTGGGAGTTGAAAACATTAAATATGTATCAAGCGCAGCAACACGAGGAATTATTGTTGTAGGTGTGATGCGATATATTTTATTTTTAGCAATTTTAGGTGTGGTAGCCAGTGGTGTTACCATTGATATCTCAAGCTATGCAGCTAATCCTGCTTCCCAAGCCTTTCAAGCCGCTTTAGGACAATTGGGGTTGCGTATATTTGGTTTAATTTTATGGGCAGCCGCATTAACCAGTATTATTGGCGCAGCTTATACTTCAATGACGTTTATTACTCCTTTTAAACCTTCTATCACAATAAGGCAACGCCAAATAGCGACAATAATTTTTATTATTTGTTCATTAGCTGTTTATTTAATTATGGGAGCCGCTCCTGTATCATTATTAGTTTTCGCTGGAGGTTTTAACGGCTTAGTTTTACCACTGGGTTTAACAATTTTTATTTTTATCGGTTGGAAACGTGCTGATTTAATGTCTGGATATCACTATCCACGTTGGTTGTTATGGTCTGGTTTTATAGTCTGTGCGATAACTTGGTATATGGGTGCAATGTCAATTGTAACCATATTTAACTATTTAAGGTAAAAATTAAATATGAAAGTAAAAAAATTTATTGATTTAAATAGTGATCTTGGTGAAAGTTTCGGTCAATGGAAAATGGGTAACGACCAAGCAATGTTACAAGTGGTCAGCAGTGCAAATATTGCGTGTGGTTTTCACGCAGGTTCACCAGTAACCATTTTAGACACCCTAAAAGCAGCTAAAACTAATAATGTTACAATAGGTGCTCATGTAGGTTACCCTGATTTAGTTGGCTTTGGGCGACGTAATATGGACATTGCATCTAACGAACTAACGGCTGATGTGATTTATCAAATTGGTGCACTCAAAGGTTTAGCAACATCAATTGGCGCAAAAGTGAGTTATATTAAACCTCATGGCGCTTTATATAACACTATCGCGAACGATAAGCGTCAAGCTATGGCAGTTATCAATGCTATTTCTCAAATTGATGCTAATCTTATATTAGTGGCACTTGCTGGCTCTCCACTTATCGGTTGGGCAAAACATCAAGGTTTGCATGTGGTTGCTGAAGCCTTTGCAGATAGATCTTATCATGTTGATGGTACATTAGTTTCTCGTAAAGAAACCGGAGCCGTATTACACGATCCTGAATTAGTCGCAGAACGTATGTTACAACTTGTCAGAGATGGCGGTGTGACTTCTATTGAAGGGAAGTTTGTTACAATTGAGGCAGATTCCATTTGTGTGCATGGTGATAGTGAAGGTGCATTAGCGATGGCACAAAAAGTTCGAGAAAAATTACAACAAAATGGAATTAACATAACTTCGTTTACTAAAATAAGTGATAGATAAATCATTATGTTAGTTTGATAAAATATAAACTTATATCAAAAAAATAATTTTTGACTGGTTTTTTGTTGAGATCATGGATTAGATAACCGACAAGGTTAGAGGTACTAAATGCGATTTTTACCCGTAAATATCGATGCAATTATGGTTGAGCTTTCTAGCCTTGAACAGACCATGGCTTTAACTGATCAACTACAAAATAATCTAGCATTTTGGAAAATTGAAGAAATCATTCCAGCGGCTCGAACCGTTTTAATCCGTTTTAACCCAATTCTTACTGATGCCGATACTCTTGCTAAGAACATCTGTGCTCTTGATCTTACATCTGGTTCAATTCCTTCAGGGGAATTAATTATCATAAGTGTCAACTATAATGGTGAAGATTTGGCATATGTCGCTGATCATCTTGGTATAACAGTTAGTGAAGTAATTAATAGACATACTAATAATGAGTATCAAGTTGCTTTTTGTGGTTTTGCACCAGGCTTTGCTTATATGGTATCAAATCATGCTCAGCTTAATGTTCCGCGTCGCCAATCGCCTAGAGTTCGTATTCCAGCTGGTTCAGTGGCATTAGCTGGTGAATTTAGTAGTGTTTATCCTCAAGCAAGTCCAGGTGGCTGGCAACTTATTGGTATTACCGAATCTGCAGTTTGGGATATAAATCGAGATAATCCAGCTTTGTTTAAACCAGGTAGCCGCGTTCATTTTGTGGATGCGGCTAAATCCTCTAAAAAATATCATTTACCAACGATAAAGAAAGAAGAAAAAAATAACTCTCAGCAAGATATTAAAGTTTTGGCAACGGGATTACAAACTCTTTTTCAGGATAATGGACGAATTGGCCAAGCTGCATTAGGGATCTCGGAATCGGGGGCGATGGATAAAAGTGCACTACATAGTGCTAACCGAGTGCTTGGCAACCCAATTAATGAAGTCGCACTTGAGATCACCCAAGGTGGTTTTAAAACTCAAATAAACCGCTCTATGTTAATTGCAGTCACTGGAGCAGTATGTGACATTAATATCACCACATTACTTGGTGAAAAATATACTGCACCAATGTATCAACCCATTTTATTAGAAAAAGGTGATACTGTTGAACTTGGTAATATTAAATGTGGCGTGCGTAGTTATTTGGCTGTTCGTGGTGGTTTTCAAGTATTACCTATTTTAACAAGTTGTTCATTTGATACATTGGCACAAGTGGGACCTCCACCAATCACAATTGGGCAAACATTAGCGATCAAATCAACAAATATAAAAGCATCTGTATCATTGAATGAATCACCAGCCATAAACTATCCATGCCCAGGTGATGTAGTGGTATTAGACATTGTGCTTGGACCAAGAACTGATTGGTTTACGCCTAATGCAATTAAGTTATTAACTGAGCAATTGTGGCGGGTAACGCCTGCTTCTAATCGTATTGGATTAAGGTTATCTGGTGATATTTCATTAACTCGCGATAAGTTACAAGAGTTACCAAGCGAAGGCACATGCATTGGGGCAATTCAAATACCAGCAAATGGACAACCTGTGCTATTTTTAAATGATCATCCCCTAACGGGTGGGTATCCGATTATTGGTGCTGTATGCAAATATCATTTAGATTTATCAGGACAAATCCCTATAAATGCTAAAATAAAATTTAATCCTGTTGGAATATTTAAAGAATTTGAAGGGAGTCATATTGACCATGTTTGAGAATAATAAAAAAGTAACACACAGAGTACTCATCGCTAATCGAGGTGAAATTGCTGTACGCATTATTCGCGCATGCCGTGATATGGAGTTTGCATCCATTGCAATTTATGCTGATACGGACATTAATGCGCTGCATGTTCAAATGGCTGATGAAGCTTATGGATTATCGGGAAAGTTACCGAGTGAAACTTATCTTAATATCGATAAGATTATTGCGATTGCAAAAAGATCGGGAGCTACTATGGTTCACCCAGGATATGGTTTTTTATCCGAACGATCGGAATTTGCTAAAGCTGTTCAAAAAGCAGGATTAATTTGGATTGGACCGAATCCAGAAACAATAGATATTCTTGGTGATAAAGTTAAAGCTCGACAGCTAGCCATACAAGTCGGAGCTCCATTAGTTGAAGGGACTAAAGAACCAGTACGTGATGCTAAAGAAGTTGTTGAATTTGCACATAAACATGGCTTACCCATTGCTATTAAAGCCGCCTTTGGTGGTGGTGGTCGTGGTTTAAAAGTTGCATGGCAAATGGATGAAGTTGAAGAACTTTACCATTCTGCTGTACGAGAAGCGACATCAGCTTTTGGACGTGGTGAGTGTTTTTTAGAGCAATTTTTACATAATCCACGTCATATAGAAGCTCAGGTCATTGCAGATAAATTAGGTCATATTGTCGTTGTAGGAACGCGTGATTGCTCATTGCAACGGCGTAATCAAAAACTAATTGAAGAGTCGCCAGCACCATTTATATCGGATCAATTGCAACAACAAATTATTCAAGCATCAATTAACATTTGCGCCAAAGCAAATTATGTTGGTGCTGGAACCGTTGAGTTTTTACTCAGTCAGGATGGTAAATTGTCATTTCTTGAAGTAAATACTCGCCTACAAGTAGAACATTCTGTTACCGAAGAAACAGTCGGAATCGACCTAGTTGTGGAACAATTACGTATAGCACAAGGATTACCACTTAGTATTAATAAAACACCTAAACCTCGAGGTCATGCTATCGAATTTCGTATAAATGCTGAAGATGTAGCTAATGGTTTCTTACCAACGCCAGGAACTATTACACGATTTGAAGTACCATCAGGGCCTGGCATTCGGTTAGATAGTGGTGTTGTCACTGGCTCAACGATCCCCTCAACTTTTGATTCACTTATGGCAAAACTCATTATTGTTGGAAATAATCGTGAGCAAGCGCTTGCTAGGGCTCATCGTGCATTAGCGGAGTTTTCTATTGAAGGTGTTGCGAGTGTTTTACCATTCGATCGTGCAATCATAGGACATCCTGATTTTTGTCGTGATTTTAAAATACATACGCGTTGGATTGAAACAGAATTTATACCAATGGTGGATTCATTGCCGAGGCAGTTACCTATAAAAGATTCTACACTGACCCATACTGTGATCGAAATTGATGGTAAACGTTGCAAAATTGGTTTGCCTGCACAATTATTGGCAGGATTGTCATTAGCTGTAAATAGTAAGTCAGCATTAACTTCATTGAAGCATGAGGAAGAATCAGAAACTATTGTAAAATCACCAGTTTCAGGAAATCTTTTTAAATGGATTATTGAAGAAGGTCAAGAAGTCGATAAAAGTGATGTAATAGGTATTATGGAAGCGATGAAGATGGAAGTTCAAATTATTGCTCATCGCAAAGGCATCGTAAAATTAATCAGCAAAGAAGGTGATTTTGTCAATACTGGTGATAAAGTTGCGGAAATTAATTAATAGGGTTAACTTCATTGTTTGATAAAATTGATGGGAATTTTCCATTTTTGATTGAATTATGAAGATTCATTTTTCTAGAATCTTTACAGTTATTATCAATAACACAAGCTTGTTTTAATATGGTTGATATTTTGGTAACTATAAACTATTAATTAAGTTTTTTGATTATTTTCATTGCCAATTTATGTACGATATGTTAAAAGTGTATAGAAATTATCTCGTATTATCATTTTTCTGTATGGATATTCAGGGATGATTTCTATATCTTGCCTTTTCCTTTATTTTTTATATAGATATCCCCCAAAACTTAGTTTAGAAAGAATATATTATTTTAAATATTTAAAGAAGTTTTGAATATTTTCCATGTCACATAAATTTATAAATTGTCTTGAGTCGATATGCGAGTTGTTTTTTAACTTAATAAAACAAATTAACTTATTTCGCGTATCTTTTTTAGTTTAAAATTAATTATCGCTTAAATAATTTTAAAATTTTTCAAATTGATATACATTTTCAGCTCATTGCTAGGAGGTAAAGTAATTGATTTGTAATTTGATAAACATATCAACAAGTTTTTTACGTCTTTATAAACTTAAATTTTGTCAAAAATTAAAGAACCCTTAAACCTTTTCTAAGTTTTATATCTACTAATAGTTGTTCGTTAATACACTAATTTATCGATTTATTAATTAATCACACATTGATCTAAATTAGTGAGTTTCATTCAGTACAAGTTTTCAAATAAAAACTGGTTAAATCCAGCATAAATTAATTGTGGATTTGAATGGGAGGAAATAATGAATAAAGTATACAAGTTAGTTTGGAATGCTAGACGTAAAGCTTTCATTGTTACATCAGAAAAAGCGCAATCAAAAGGGCGATTATTTTTGGTTAATTTGTTATCTGTAGCAACTTTAACCGCAGCAATGGTACCTGTTAGTTATGCGCAATGTATTGAATCTTCTCTTAAAAATAATAGTTGCGAGACAAAAATTACTAGCCAATATGCAAATCAAAATTTATTAAGTTTACAACGTAGTGATTATCTAAATCATCTGTTGAGCACTGCAAATCTTAACGGTTCAGTTGAAATATCTCTTCCACATCATCTCGAATCTAATGACGATGGTTATACCTACACAAGTGCCCCCAATGTTGATAACTTAGTTATAAACCAACCTGCTGGTGATATCATTGGTGGAACAAATGGTATTAATATTAATCATAATGGTAGTGGATCAACAAATATATCCATTAATGGTGATGTCACTGGTAAACAAAATGATGGGATACATGCTTCAAACTCAACTAATACTCAAGACTTAAACATTATAGAGACCGTAGGAGCCGACATTCATGGTAATTTGAATGGAATTAATGTTGCTAATAATGGTCACGGAACAACAACAATAACAACTTCAGATTCCGTTATAGGTGACGAAAGTGATGGTATTGTTGTGGTGAATGACGGTGATACAAAAGGTATTAAAGTAATCCAATTAGCAGGGAGCATCCATGGTAAAAAAAACGGTATTAATGCCGACAATAGAGGTAAAGAGACTACACATATCACAACTGCAGGTGAAGTTATTGGTGATGATAATGAAGGGATTAATGCCGTCAATGAACAAAATGCTGGTAATATGGCTATTGAACAAAACAGTGGTTCAATTAGTGGTCATTTAAACGGAATAAAAGCTAATAATTTGGGTAATGGTTCGACCACAATCACAACTACAGCCAAGATTACTGGGCAAAATAATGATGGAATATTTGTAAATAATAATAGTAATACTCATGATTTATCGGTTACCCAATCTTCCGGTTCAATTAGTGGAGAATTAAACGGAATCAATGCTATCAACGGCGGTAATGGGGCAACTATTGTAACCACTTCAGGAACGATTACAGCTAATCAGCAAGATGGTGTGGCTATTGTCAATCAAGCCAATACTAGAAAACTAACTTTCAACCAATTAAAAGGCGATATTACAGGCAAACAATATGGTATCAATATTGTCAATAATGGTAATGGTTTAACATCTATTAACAGTTATGGTAATGTCGAAGGTCAACAAAAAGATGGTATATTTGGTATTGGAGGTGTAAACACTAACGATTTAAACGTTAGTCAATCTACTGGTAGTATAAAAGGTGAACTAAACGGCATTAATATGACCAACCAAGGAAACGGTTCGACTTTAATTACGACTAATGGTGAAGTAACCGGTCATCAAAATGATGGGATATTTGCTGTTAACGAAGTGAATACTCATGAACTAACAATTAATCAATCTGCAGGCAATATTCATGGTCAATCAAATGGAATAAATATTAATAACAAAGGTAGTGGTTCGACGATTGTTAGCGCATCTGGCGATGTAATCGGTGACAATAATTACGGCATTAGCGCTGTTAATGAAACAAACACTAAAGACCTTAATATTCGGCAACCACTAGGTAATATTCACGGTAAGCTTGATGGTATTAATGTAGAACATAAAGGAACAGGCACAACAACCATCGCAACCTCTGGACAAGTGATAGGCGATCAAGAAAATGGAATCTATGCCATAACTCAAACGAATACTAAAAATTTAACAGCCAAACAATCATCTGGTTCTATTTTAGGGAAAAAAAATGGTATTAATTTTAATAATTTAGGAACTGGTTCAACTTTCATTAACACTGCAGGACAAGTAGAGGGTAGCGAAAATGATGGAATACTGGTTAATAATGATACTCATAGTCAAGATGTTAACATAATGCAAACTGCGGGTAGTATAAAAGGTAAGTTAAATGGCATTAATGTTAACAATAAAGGAAACGGTACTACATCAATAATAACCTCTAATGATGTTATCGGAACACAAAACAATGGTATGACCGCTGTTAATGAACAAAATACCCAAGACATAATTGTTTCTCAATTAGGCGGTAATATTCAAGGTTCACAAAATGGTATTAATATGTTTAACAACGGTAAAGGTGCCACATCAATTAATACATCCGGAACGGTTATCGGAAAACTTAATGATGGTATTTATGCGTTTAATAACAACAATACTACTGATCTTAAAGTTAGCCAATTAGACGGTGAAATTAACGGTAAACACAATGGCATGACAATTGAAAATAATGGACAAGGTTTAACATCTATTACTACTTTAGGTAAAGTCATAAGTGATCAAGAAGATGGAATATTTGCAACAAATAATACTAATTCTAAAGATCTAGACATAATTCAATCTGGTGGTGAAATTATTGGTAATAAGAATGGTATTAATATTGTTAATAATGGTCAAAGTTCAACCGTTATCAGTATAGCCGGAAAAGTTATTGGTAACAATAGTAATGCTATTTCAGCTGTAAGCCAATCCTCAACCAATAACCTATTATTTGGACAGACACAAAACAGTGAAATAATTGGTAAACTTAATAGTATTGAGCTTGCTAATCATGGACAAGGTTCAACAGGCCTTAAAGTTGCAGGCAAAATAGTTAGCCTAAACTTAGATGCCATTATTGCAACTAATTATTCTAATGCAAATAATTTAACATTTAGACAAGAATCGAATAGTGAGATCCAAGGCGCTAAAAATGGGATTAATTTCACTAATCAGGGAAATGGTTTTACTCGTATTGTGAGTGAAGGTAAGATCACTGCTAATAATGGTTCAGCAATATTAGTCTCCAATAACGATACAGCCTCAGATTTATTAATAAACCAAACAAATGGCATTATTAATGGTTTTGATAATGGTATTAAGGCAATCAATAATGGTACTGGGTCTACTGAGATTAACATTTTTGGCAAAGTAGAAGGACAATCAGGAACAGGTATTTATACCACAGGTAAAGAAGGGTTAAAAACCTATATAAATTTAAATCAGGGTGCAGATGTCTCATCGGCTAGTGACATTGCAATAACAAACGAAATCACAGATTCAATTATTTCTCTAAATGATGGTTCCAAAATTAGTGGACAAATTAGACTTGGAGAGGGTAATGATACACTGTTTATTAATGAAGGCGCAGATATATCACAATTAACCGCAATAGATGGTGGTAATAAATTTACGCGCGTAGGTGGATCGTTTGACGAGGATACCCTTAACCTTAATGTTCATCTTATTGGCTCATCAACTTCAAGCGGTTCGACTGGAAATGTATCAATTGTTGGATGGGAAAATATTAATCTCAGTCAGATTGGTAAATTGACATTAACAGGTGATTTAAATACAGATAAATTAACTCTTGAATCAGGCGCAATTGTTGATCTTCAATCCACTTTACATCAATCACAAATTAGTGGAAGCGTTTATAATGGAGGGACTATAACACTTGGTAATTCCTATCCAGGAGACAGTTTGATTATTGCTGGCGATTATGTTGGAAATAATGGGAAATTAGTGCTTGATACCGTCGTTCAAAATAGCAATAGTCCAACAGATCGATTATTTGTAAATGGTAATGTTTCAGGAAACACATTTATACAAATTAATAATATTAATGGGTTAGGTGCTGATACGAGTAATACCAATGGCATTGAATTAGTCCATGTAGATGGAGTAAGTACTGATGATGCATTTAAAATGCAACAAGACCATTTAGATGTTGGCGCATATGAGTATTATTTGCATAAAGGTGATCTTAACAACCAAAATAACAACTGGTATTTACGCAATAATTTACCTAATAACCCAACAAATCCAACTAACCCAACAAATCCAACTAATCCAACTAATCCAACAAGCCCAACAAATCCAACGAATCCGACAAACCCAACGAATCCGACAAACCCAACGAATCCGACAAACCCAACGAATCCGACAAACCCAACGAATCCAACAAACCCGACGAATCCGACAAACCCGACGAATCCAACAGGTCCAACGAATCCAACAGGTCCAACCAATCCAACCAATCCAATCGATCCAAGTATTGATCCGGATACAGGAAAACCTGTTAAACCAGCAGGTGTAAAAACTTATCGTAAAGAAGTTCCTTTGTTTGGAGCAATCGCAGAACAACTTCGCTTAGCAGAAAATATTATGCAAAGTAATTTACATCAACGTATTGGTAATATGCCGTTGTTAGATTCACCAATAAGTTGGGGTAGAATTATAACTAAACGTATTGATGTAGAACAAAATGGCATTACTAATCCTCAAAGCAAAGGAAACTACACTGGTTTTCAATTGGGAAGTGATTTTTGGCAAGAAGACAATTGGCGACTGGGCGCTTATTTTGGCTATTTGTATGGTAATATGACCGTTAATGGGTTTGCTAGTGGTCGAAATGGACAAGTGGGTAAAAATGGTATAAATTCCTACTTCTTAGGCGCTTATAGTACTTATATGCAAGACAATGGTACTTATCTTGATATTGTTTTACAAGGGGCTCGTCATCGTGTCAATGTAAAACCTGATGGTAATGAAAACAGCAAACAAAAAAGCTATGGCTTAAGTGCATCAATTGAAACAGGTAAACCATTTATCTTATCGGCTAATGGATGGAAGTTTGAACCACAAGCCCAAATCATACATCAATGGCTTGATATGCATGATAGTAATATTAGTGGTAATACCAAAGTAAAACATAGTAATAATAATGCTGTGTTGTTCAGAATTGGTGCTCGTTTTGAAGGTAATTTCAAAATGGATGATACATTATTACGTCCTTATGCTCGTGTTAACCTGTTCTATTCACCAAGTGGTGCTGATCATGTAACCTTTGCTAGTAAAAATGCTGCTACGGAATTTAGTAATGGTGCTAAATATTTAAGTTCGGAAATGGCAATAGGTGGCAGTTTTGAGATTAATAATCAATTCAGCGCTTATACAGAAATCGGCCATACATGGACAAATGGTGGTGATGCAAGAGTCAAAGCACCGATTAGCGCATCTGTTGGTATTCGGGCTAATTGGTAATAGTTAAATAAACTTTCACTAAGACAAAAAAAACCGCTATGACATAGCGAAATTGAAGTGACCCCCAATAGTTGGCCCCCCAATTACTGGGGGGCTTTTTTTTGTCAAAATATAGTCGAGATTTAAAAATTATCATAGCTAATGAATTCTTATCAGGAGAATCATCGGAAATATTTTCTAAAAACTTTATTCAAACAACTTGATTCAGAATAACCATATCTAAACGCATTATTATCGATATCAACGTCATACAGCTGGATTAAAAAGTGATATTACAGTTTTTATATTTTAATCTTAAAGATAAATTGTTATAGGATTTCTAGCGAAGATCTGAATCTTACTTTTTCTAAAATTAGTCTTGTTTAGAATGCAATCAACTTGTTGCACTAAATATTTACTATCATTAGACATAGATAAAATTAACTCAGACTTTTTAAAGGGGTTAAAAGCCCCCCCTTTTTTGGAGGCGATCATGATGTTTATTAATATTCAATCTATATTACAATTTTAAAGTTAAATATTAGGTCGGCGTTTAGTCAGCCACTCTACAACTGCAGGATCTCGATGTGAGAAAAATGCACTGGTCGCAGTATCAATTGCGGTAATATCGATCATATCTTGATTTGAAAGTTTAAAATCAAATATATTAAAATTTTCGGTCATACGTTCTTTTCTTACTGATTTTGCTAAACAGACAATTTGGCGTTGTATTAACCAGCGTAAAATAACTTGACCAACTGATTTATTATACTTATTACCAATGGTGGTTAAAACAGGATGATTGAAAATATCATTTTTTCCTTCTGCAAACGGTGCCCATGCTTCAGGCTGAATCGTTTTACTTTGCATCCAAGGAGCTGCTTGTAATTGCTGGTTAAATGGATTAACTTCTATTTGATTTACAGCTGGTTTTATTTTATTAAAGGCCATTAAATCAGCTAAACGATCTGGCTGAAAATTACTGACACCAATGGCTTTAATTTTTCCTTGCTCGTAGAGCTCTTCCATTGCATGCCAAGCACCATAAATATCACCAAAAGGTTGGTGGATTAAATATAAATCAATATAATCCACTTGTAATAAATTTAATGATTGTTCAAATTGGATTTTAGTACCTTCATAACTAGCTCGGTTTAACCAAAGTTTGGTGGTAATAAATAGATCTTTTCGGTCAATCCCACTAACTTTAATTGCATTTCCGACTTGGCGTTCATTTTGATAAGCGGTTGCAGTGTCAATCAGGCGATAACCAACATCAATTGCATCTAATACTGCTTGTTCACAATGCTTTTCATCAATTTGATAAACACCAAATCCTAAAGTTGGCATCTCGATCCCATTATTTAATTTTTTCTTTATCATAATGATCACCTCTACAAAAAATTAACTGAAAATACCGAGTGTTATTGTATTTTATGATTATTTATCAATTATATTATTTAGTAAAGCTAAAAATATTAATCAGTTAAAATAAAGTTTTGTATGCCAACAACTTTACGAACAATCATCTATCGTTTGCGTTTAGTTTAATTATTAAACGTCATCAGATAGTTTTATTAGGATTAATTTAGTTAGAATAAATTCCAATACATTTTTTGATAACTGTAAATTTTTTTAATTCATTAAGGTTTGATAGATTGATTTGCTTTTTTATCTACTTTAGTTACAAGATAATTTACTGAACAATACTATTGCAATTTTAATTTATCGCATATTAGAAGTTGCGTTATTTGTATATGATTATTTTTTGGTATTAATAGTAAAACATTGAGGATTCTGTTAGATGATACTTATATTATTGTATGAATATTGATGTTTTAAGCGATTTTGAAAATGTTTAAAACTCTGTTATTAAATACAAAGATTCAGTTATGATTGAAAGTGCAAATCATTTCGATTTATATAATAATTTTATCAGATTACTATTGTTGAATTTCGGTATTTTTTAGAGAAAATCTAAAAGAATTTACTAATATATTAATAAAAAAATAAAATGACGATTCGTCCTGTACCTCTAGATAAATCTTACCGCTTACTGAATCATGGGATAACGGTAATTGTTTAGCAGACAATGATAATACTGAAAATGTTATGTCAGCATCTTGGATCTGCTCATTAGATATGTTTCATGCAAAATTGACAGCAGTTACTAGACAAAAAGTCATTCACACGGCAACTCATCGAAAAGAGCTAGAAATTTGCAATACAAGTTCCCATTGCCAGACAGGCTGAACAAGTTATTGGCGCAGTTACACAAAGTTATTTTGATAATCCAAGCAAATTAGCCGATAACCACATTGAGTTATTTTAACAAGATGGTTTTGATGTACCTCTCGTAAAAGACTATGCTGCTTGGTTGATCTGTCTTCTGATCACTGAAGAATATAACCAGCAAAATTACAATCTATTAATTGGTGAAGTTGTCGGTGCATGGGCTGACGATCATATTCATGAAAATGGTCATTGGCAGTTTGATGAGATAAGTAATGAAATGAAGACGTTGCATTATATAGCGGGTAATCAGTTTTTTATCACAGGTAAAGGAGTTGTTGTTAAAGATTAGCCTAGATATTTTCTAAATTTATTACACAATTAATAATATCTTTAAAGTTATGATGTATAACGATAAGTTGTCCATTAATCAATTATATTTAAAATGTTGCTTAACATGTAAATCGTCCAACATTTTTTAAACGTTACTATCTAATTATTGCTAAAAACAATGACTTGCTACTGTTTTTTAATTTCTAAATATTTATAAAATCATGATCTCTCGCCAATTATTTTTAATATCCTTGTATATAAAAAGGAATAATAAATCTTAATAATTGAATAATGTGATATAAAAAATAGTTATCATAATAATTTTTTTATAGTTTTACTGTTCAATTATGGTAATGTTTTGCCGTTACATTATTAAATAGGGAAATACTATGCCTCATTCAACTAATAGATTGGTTCGTATTTATTTTAAAGTAGGGCTGATACCGCAAATTATATTGGGATTAATTTTAGGTATTGCATTAGCCGCTATTTCGAAAGATCTTGCATTAGATATGTCCTTTATTGGAGCACTTTTTATTAATGCCTTAAAATCCGTCGCTCCTATTTTGGTTCTTATTTTAGTTATTGCTTCAATATCCAATCACCAACATGGTAAACGCGCTAATATGGGTGAACTTCTTACGCTTTATTTTTCTGGAATGATATTGGCCGCATTATTAGCAACGGTTGCTAGTTTTATCTTTCCTTCTGTTATTTCATTAGGAGATGCCGCTGACCAAAGCAAATTAACCCCTCCAGGTAGTATTATTGAAGTGTTAAAAACGTTGTTTAACAAAATGATCGACAATCCAGTAAATGCGTTGGTTAATGCTAACTATATTGGTCTTATAATTTGGGGCGTTGGTATTGGGATTGCGTTAAGGCACTCAAGTGAAACGACCAAAACAATGATGAACGATCTGTCTTTAGCAATTTCATTCATTGTAAGAATTATTATTCGCTTTGCACCATTAGGCGTATTTGGTTTAGTTGCCTCAACTCTTGCAGAAACAGGTTTTGGGGAATTACTTAAATATGCCCATCTAATAGTCGTATTAGTGTCTTGTATGTTAATTGTGGCATTAATTATTAATCCATTATTAGCGTATATTGTTATGCGTAAAAATCCATTTCCACTCGTTTTGACTTCATTAAAAGATAGTGCCATCCCAGCATTCTTTACTCGTAGTTCAGCAGCAAATATTCCGGTTAATATCGAAATTTGCAAAAGATTAAAAATGGATGAAGATACCTATTCCGTAGCAGTACCATTAGGTGCGGCTATTAATATGTCAGGTGCGGCAATCACTATCACTATTTTAACTTTAGCGACCGTTAATTCTTTGCATATAGAAGTGGATATTTTTTCTGCGGTATTACTTTGTATTGTGACGAGCGTATGCGCATGTGGTGCATCCGGTATCGCAGGCGGGTCTTTATTGCTTATTCCCGTTGCTTGTAGTATGTTTGGTATACCTAACGAAATTTCAGCAAAAGTCATTGGTATCGGGATTGCTATTGGTGTAATTCAAGATTCTGTTGAAACTGCGCTTAATTCATCTAGTGATGTCGTATTTATCGGTGCAGTATCAGAAAAAGTCCAACGTAATAAGACAAAATAGTTTTAAAATATGTAGATAACCGTTAGCTTATACTTATCTCAACAGCCTGATAAAAAAATTTATCAGGCTTTTTTATTAACCAATAGATTTAGTCATCAGGCAAATTATTGCATTTATTGATATGACTATTTATCATAATTCAAAATTCAATCAATTATATTCACGTAAAATATTGGAATCTTATGCCATCTAATCAAACTATTTCTGCTTCGACATTTCCCAAAAAAGGTAATACAAAAAAAGGTAATGAGACAAGAGCTGCACTGATTCGTAGTGGAGTAGAATTGATGACCACATATGGGTACATTTCATCAAATATTGAAAATATTTTAAAGCAGGTAGGCGTGCCCAAAGGTTCCTTTTATTATTACTTCAAAAGTAAGGAAGACTTTGGAAAAGCAATCATAGCCAGTTATGATAGTTTTTTTGCTCATAAATTAGATAAGCATTTAAATGATTCGTCGATTAAATCACCTATCGCCCGAATTAAAGCTTTTTGCGAAGATGCAAAGCAAGGTATGGCAAAGTATGATTATAATCGTGGATGCTTAATTGGCGAATTAATTCAAGAAGAATCACTCTTACCTCAAGGTTATGCGCAACTGCTTGAACAGGTTTTGCAAAGTTGGCAAGTTAAAATAGAAAAATGCCTTGAATTGGCAAGAAAATCAGGTGAAATCAACGCAAACATTGATTGTAAATTATTATCTGAATTTTTTTGGTTAGGCTGGGAAGGTGCGGTAACACGTAGCAAATTGCTAAAAAAATCAGAGCCGTTAGATACATTTATAACTATTTTCATTAATATGATGATTAAATAGAATGTAACATCCTAATATATTATAAATTTATTTTTTTAAACCTTGTCCAAATATAATTTATTGCTTTTAACTAGACGATCGGTCTATAATTTTTAGACCATTCGTCTATTAATGGTAAATAAATTATCTAACTGACGAGCCAACTATTTCAGTGAGTCAATTATCTATTGGTTTATTATCCATTACACAATAAGGAATATGTATGTCATTCAATGCCATTATTTTAGAGAAAAATGAGGTTACTGGGTTTTCCCATTCATTGAAAACCATAACGAAACAACAACTACTTCAACAACAAGGCGATACCTTAGTAAAAATACAATATTCAAGTATTAATTATAAAGATGCATTAGCATTGACCAATAAAAGTCCTATTGTTAGACAATGGCCAATGGTTCCAGGTATTGATGGTGTAGGGATGGTAATTGAATGTCAAAGTGGTCGTTATAAACCAGATGATTTGGTTATTTTGAATGGTTGGGGGTGCGGTGAAACACATTGGGGATGCCTTGCTCAATATGCCTATTTGAAATCAGATTGGCTAATTCCATTACCATGCAATCTAACTCCTTATCAATCAATGATTATTGGTACTGCAGGGTATACAGCTGCTTTATGTGTTTTGCGTATTGTTGATTTTGGCGTTAAACCAGAAGATGGCAAAATTTTAGTTACAGGCGCTACAGGTGGCGTTGGTTCAGTTGCTATCGCATTATTGAGTAAATTAGGTTATCAGGTCACCGCCTCAACCAGTAAAATGAATGATGAAGATTATTTACATAAACTGGGTACGGTCGAGATTATTGATAGTCAATCATTAAAAGAGCCTAATCGGCCATTACAAAAAGAACAATGGTCAGCAGCAATTGATGTGGTTGGTTCGTATACATTAGCAAACATTTGTGCACAAACTCAATATGGTGGTATTGTCACTTGTTGTGGTCTTGCTCAAGGTATGGATTTACCGGCAACGGTTGCACCTTTTATTTTACGTGGCGTGACATTAGCAGGTGTTGATAGTGTGATGGCGAGCTATGGTAAACGGGTTGCTGCATGGCAATTAATAGCACAACATTTTGATGAAAAACTATTTTCTCATATAGGCCAAACAGTTACCTTAAATGAATGCCCTGACATAGCTAATAAAATGATAGCTGGACAAATTAAAGGGCGTTTTGTGGTTGATGTTAATCATTAACGAAAAAATTAACTATATAAATTTCTTATGATTTAGCGGTGTAAAATATTCACCGCTCATTCAAGTTAAGTAAATAATCGATTTAAATGTAAACAAAAAGGATTAATTCAGTAATTATCCTTGTATTTCCTGTGAAATCAGAATAAATTCAATCTAAGTAAGCTGTTTTGAAAGTAAAGTTCGCAATGACCGTTTAAAATTATCAATATTTAGTGAGTAATTTAAAGAGGGGAAATGTGATATGCCTTATCAAACACGAGATGATCTACCTGAATCGGTTCGACATGTTCTACCTGCCCATGCTCAAGATATTTTTAAAGAAGCTTTTAATAATGCAATGAAAGAGTATCAAGATCCTAAAAAACGACGAGACAATAGTTCGCCTGAACAAATTGCGTTTCGAGTTGCTTGGTCGGCGGTTGAGAAGCTTTATCATAAAGATGAAAATGGCAAATGGGTTGCTAAATAATCACCTAAATGATAAATATTCTTTGTTTTAACATTTATTAATACTATTGATTAATAATCAATAAAAAGATAGTATAAAATCTAAGCCAACATGTATGGTTGGCTTAATTTATATTTAAATCAAGGAATTAAAATGTTTATTTTTTCTCTTACCTATCTTAAACCCATTAATGAAGTAGAAAAATATTTACCACAACATATTGAATATCTAGAACACTATTATCAATCAGGGCATTTTATTGCTTCTGGTCGCAAAGTACCTCGCAAAGGTGGTGTAATTCTTTGTTGTGCTGATAGTCATGAACAAGCCATGTCAATCATACAAGAAGATCCGTTCTATATTCACCACATTGCCGAATATGAACTGATAGAATTTATCCCTACAAAATATGCAAAAGAGTTTGAAGTATTTATTTAATTATTGTCGATTGTTTAAAATTTATTTTTAATAACATGGAACATCAATATCGATCTTTAATTTAAAAATTAAACAGTTATATCATCCATTTGATAAAATAAATATAATGTTAATTATCTAAAATTTAAACTTTCATATTCGCTTATCTAATCAATCCTATCTTTAAACATAACCATTCAAAAAAATTAATTGAAACTGTGAACCTTTTTTGCTTTTTTGAGCCTCTATATATGTATGTTATTTAATAAATAAAATGATATTAAATTCATTTAATTTTACTATTCGAGTATGACGGATTAAATAAAGATTAAAAAAACATGAGTAAAAACAGAGAACAACTAATCAAATTAGCTTGTCAGGGAGATCAACAAGCAATTGAAAAGTTATTGTTGATTTGTCAGCCCGATATTAAACGATTCGCTCGAAGAACATGTTCAACCTCAGAAGATGTTGAGGATACTGTTCAAATTGCATTATGGCAGTTATATCGAAAAATGGGATGTTAAAAACAGTAGCAACGTTTACAGGATGGTTATTTCGTATAGTTGAACGAGAATGCTATCGGTTATTTAAAATTAGGCGCTCAAAAACTATTAATTCAGACTTTGAACTTGATAATTTGCCTGCAACATACCTTGATATGGATCTAAAAATTGACTTAATTAATGCAATTATTGTTTTGCCATTAATCTATCGAGAAGTCCTAATTTTAAAAGATGTTCAGGAATATTCCTCTCCTGAAGTTGCGACCAAATTAGGCATTAGTGTCCAAGCCGTAAAAAGCAGATTGCACCGAGCTAGAACAATAATAAAAGAACAAATTAATTCACAAAAAATTTCTAATATTTAAATTAACAATAGGAGAGCATTATGTATTGTCGTAATTCAATAACTTTACATTTAATAAGAGGGTTGGGTGCAGTTATGTTGATTATAGGAATCTTTGTATTTCAACTTTCACTTGTTACACAACTGTTTTTTATTCTTTGTGCAGTTCTTTTGTTACGAGGCTGTCCTGCTTGTTGGTTTTTCGGTTTAATTAAAAAACGACAAATACAAAAAGGAGAATAACATGAGTAATTATCAATCAAGTAATGATTTTAAATATCTTGCTTCTTTATTGAAATATGCCCCCAATGAAACCCAAGCATTTATACATTTTGATCAGCAGACGATTAAGCGAACTGATGGAGTTATTCCAACAAAAACACGAGAATTAATTGCATTAGCTATAGCGCTTACGATGCAATGTGCTTATTGTATCGATGTTCATGTTAAAGGTGCAAAACGGGCAGGGGTAAGTGTTGATGAGTTGGCTGAATTGATTTCGATTTCCGCATCGGTAAGAGCTGGCGCAACCATGGCTCATGGTCTGTTAGCAATGCGCCTGTTTGAACAAAATAATAGTTAAATTTTATTTAGTTTAATCGTATTTTAAAAAATGGCAGTAATTAAGAAAATAGTTAAACTGCCAAATTTTACTATTCAACTATCTAATTAGATGGCATTTTTATCTTTTCTTCTCCAATTTTATCTCTTTATCTTAATGTAAGATAAATTTTCCTTATTATGTTTTTATTTATTATTTTTCCTTATCAATAAGGAAAAAGTTGGTTAGTAATTAATTATTTTTCCTTTTATACTGAAGTTGAAATGTCAATAAATATAGGTACTTGATTATGAATAATAAAGGTTTACCAAAAGGTTTTTTATGGGGAGGAGCTGTTGCCGCTCATCAATTAGAAGGTGCTTGGCAAGCTGGTGGTAAGGGTCCTAGTGTTGCTGATGTGATGACTGTTGGATCGCCAAAAAGTTATCGAAAAATCACGGAAGGCATTATTCCAGGAGAATATTATCCTAATCATGAAGCTATCGATTTTTATCATCATTACAAAGATGATATTAAACTTTTTGCTGAAATGGGTTTCAAATGTTTTCGAACCTCAATTGCTTGGACTCGTATTTTTCCGAAAGGTGATGAGCTTGAACCAAATGAAGAAGGTCTGAAGTTTTATGATGATCTTTTCGATGAGTGTTTGAAATATAACATTGAGCCAGTTGTTACCCTTTCGCACTTTGAGTTACCTTATTATTTAGTTACCGAATATGGCGGTTTTCGAAATCGAAAATTAATCGATTTCTTTGTTCGCTTTGCAGCGGTGTGTTTTGATCGCTATAAGAATAAAGTTAAATATTGGATGACTTTTAACGAAATCAATAACCAAGCTAATTTTAACGAAGATTTTGCCCCATTCACTAACTCTGGTATTTATTATAAACCAGGCGATAATCGCGAAGAAATCATGTATCAAGCCGCACATTATGAATTAGTTGCTAGTGCTAAAGCAGTACAAATTGGTCATGCGATTAATCCTGATTTTGAGATTGGTTGTATGATTGCTTTAGTACCAATCTATCCAGAAACATGCAAACCAAGCGATATCTTAATGGCTCAAAAAGTCATGGAACGTAAGTATTTCTTTACTGATGTCCATGTTCATGGTGAATACCCAAATTACATAAAAAAATATTGGCAACGTAAAAACATTAAACTTGATATTACCCCACAAGATTTGGAAGTGTTAACGAAAGGAACAGTTGACTATATTGGATTTAGTTATTACATGTCGAATGTGGTTAGACACAATAAGGGTAATGACCATTTTGATTATAATGAAAAAACTGATTTAGTCGGTAATCAGTATGTCAAAAAATCCGATTGGGGGTGGCAAATTGACCCTGAAGGCTTACGTTATACATTAAATTGGTTAACCGATACTTACCGTTTGCCACTTTTCATTGTTGAAAATGGTTTTGGTGCCTATGACAAAGTTGAAGCGGATGGAAGTATTCATGATACTTATCGAATTGAATATTTACGTGAGCATATAAAACAAATGAAGTTAGCCGTTGAAGAAGATGGCGTTGAATTGATGGGATATACCCCTTGGGGCTGTATTGATTTAGTTTCAGCAGGAACTGGCGAAATGGAAAAACGTTACGGTTTTATCTACGTCGATAAAGACAATAAAGGCAATGGAACCTTAAAACGTAGTCGAAAAGATTCATTTGCTTGGTATAAAAAAGTCATTGAGACAAATGGTGAAACTTTATAACGATAAAATTCATTAGGAGAGATTATGAAAAAAGCGTTAATTATTTGTGCTGCAGGTATGTCATCATCACTTATGGCTAAAAAGGTAACTGAATTTTTTGCTAGCCAAAATAAACCTATTGAGCTTGATGCGGTATCGGCAACACAAGGCAGCAATATGATTAAAAATAGTGATTTTGCACTGTTTTTAATTAGCCCTCAAACCATGATGATGTTTGATAAATTAAAAGCATTAGGTGATGAAGTAGGTAAACCAGTAGTCAGTATTCCATTTCAAGCCTATATCCCTATTCAATCGGGTATAGAGCAGTTAGCTAAATTAGTTGAGGATAATATTAATTAAAAATTAAGAAAATCCCAGTTCTACCGATCTAAATATGATGCGATTGCTTAATTAAGTGATCGCATCATAAAAATGGTTCAAGTTTTTGAGTGTTCTTTCAATAATTTAACCATTTAGGATAGATTTAGTTAATAGCTTAGGTATAGTAGATAATGATAAAACATAAACAACGAGAACTCATTAGTTTACTAGTTCGTTCTAAAAATGAATATAAAAGTAGCCAAGAACTTGCTACTGAATTATCCTTATCTGACCGTACAGTACGTACTTACCTTAAAGATTTAAAAACTTTAATTGAACGCAATGGTGGCAATATAGTCAGTAAGCAAGGCTATGGCTTCCAGTTAGAAATTTTAGATAGAACTTCGTTTAACTTATTTTTAATTGAACATCATTTATTAGATAAAAATCTTGAACAATCTCAATGTCGTGAAGCCAGTGAGCGGAAACATTTTATCCTTAATTTGTTATTACTAGAGAGTCAAAAAGTTGATGTTGAAGAGTTATCTGAACAGCTATATATTAGTTCATCACAATTAAATAAAGATATTGCTGAGATAAAATCTCAATTACAGACCTATGAATTAACCCTTAAAAAAAATCGATCTTTAATTTTTGTCGATGGTGAAGAAAAAGCCAAACGTCATTTTATAATGAGTTACTTTTTCCATGAAGATTCGATTAATTTTTTACACCATTTATCTTATTTCAATCAATCATGTGAAGCTATTAGCTTTGATACTCTTACTATCATTATTTTAGATGAGTGTCGTGAAGCAAATATCAAATTATCTGATGTAATGATTCAAAATATTGTATTGCATTTATCACTAAGCATTAAGCGTTTACAATCAGGACTTTCTATTCAAAATCTTGATTTGCCCGTTTCAACCAGTACAACGCTTGAATACCAAGTTGCCAATAAAATCATTGCACGCATTGAATCTGTAATTGGTTTTCACTTTCCGAAAGAAGAGCAAATGTATCTTACTTTACATTTGATGAGTAAATCAAATTTAATTCAAGATGTTCTTGATGATGAACTCTGCTCATCATTAACCAATTTACTTCTAAAAATTCAACAAGAGACTAGTTACCCTTTTTGGCATGATGAACAATTGAAAAATGGATTAATTCAACACCTAAAACCTATGCTAGTGCGTTTAGAACAAAATATAAAATTAGAAAATCCATTAATAGATGAAATTAAGGATCAATATTTAGAAGTTTTTATGTTAGTTAAACGTTATTTAAACCAATTACCTAGTTTAAATAAGTATAAGGTCAATGATGATGAATGGGGGTATCTGGCGCTGCATTTTTTAGCTTCACTTGAAAAGTTAAAAAACGAACAGAAGGCTAAAGTTTTGATCATTTGTGCAACAGGAGTAGGCAGTGCACAATTATTAAAAAATCGGGTTCAGAGCGAATTTGATGAGCGTGTAAAAATAGTTGCAACCCGTGGTTACTATGAAATTGAACCCGAAATGATAAATGATATTGACTTTATTATTTCATCTGTCGATTTATCATCAAAAGTATTTAAAGTCCCCGTATTTCATGTATCGGTATTTTTGGGTGAAGAGGATGTTCAAGCAATTCGTCGATATCTTTCTCATAGACAAACGCCCAATTTATTACCTAAAGATTCCTTACCAATAACAACAGAACACAAGAAGCAAAATCACTCGAATTATATTGCTCAGATTTTTGATGATATTGCTGCTGATTATTTTTATTTGTGCCATCGAAAGCCAACTAAACAAACCGTATTAGATCATTTAGTTGATCTATTATCCGTTAATGAAGTTAAAAACTTCAAACAAGAGATGAAAAAGCAAATGGAAAAACGTATGGCTATTGGCGAAATACTCTTTAGTCCAACAATTGTGGTTCCACATCCTGCTATACCGGTTGGCAAGATAGCGAAAATAGCCATTGCTGTGATTCCCGATGGTTTGTTTTGGGATGACAATTATCAAAACGTTAAATTTGTTTTTATGATTTCACCATCAATTTATCAAAATTCAAACTTAGCCATGATGACAAAAGCAATCGTCAACTTAATTGATGATTTACCCATGCAACAGGCGATGTTAGACATTTCAGATTTTAATCAATTTAAATCACTTTTTATCCAACTAATTGAAAAAGGAGCGTAGCAATGAATGACAAAATGAGCTCAGAGGATATTCAAATTACTGCTTTCAATATTATTTTGCACAGTGGTAATGCTAAAACCAAAATCCATTCGGCTTTCGAATTGATGCGAAAGGGTGAGTTTGATAAAGCTAATCAGCTTTTAGATGAAGCGAATGATGAGATTTTAGAAGCCCATGAGTCGCAAACAGGACTACTTCAGTCTTATGCTAATGGGACTAAAATTGAAATGGAAATTATCATGGTTCATGCTCAAGATCATTTGATGACCACAATGACGCTTCGTGAAATTGCTATTGAGATGTCTCATCTATATCAACAAACATACAAGTTATCCAGTTAATTAAGAGGTCAGCTATGGATTCTCAATTAGAAAGCCAACTTAAAACACATAAAAAAATGAGTTTGACTAATCTCTATTTTAATCGTTTTTTAGCGGTTCGTTATACCACGGCATTTTTTCTATTTTTAAACCTCTATTGGGCTGTTTTTTTTATGGGGAGCTTATCGGTTGGCATTTTATTACCACTATTGCTTATTTTGCTTGCTACCTTAACCAGTTTTGAGCAGATTAGACTTTATCGAAATCATCAAAACCATTTACGATATGCTAGTCTTTTCTATCGGATAATGTTGTTAAGTATCATTACGTTAATTGTTTCAATTTATACCCCATTATTTCACTTTTTCTTTCCATTTTTAAAATATTCACAAGAGACTTTAAACGTATTATTAGGAATTTTGGCAGCAAGCTTAGTTTTTACTATTTTTATACTGCTTAAACTGAAAAAGATTGAGCGTAATGAGGATAAACATTTTAAAAGAATCCAAGCTTATCAAGAAATCATTAATTAAATGAGGAAAACAAAATGAATAACGGATTTGTGTTGTTACAAAAATATCTAATGACTCCGATGGCAAAAATATCGCAGTTTAAGATTGTTCGAGCCGTAATGGCGGCGGGAATGGCATCAGTTCCTTTTTGTATCGTTGGCTCGATGTTTTTAGTGTTTAATACGTTACCGATGACCTTTACTGGATTGGAAACAGCTTTTGATAATTCTGTTTTCAGAGTAAGAGATCTTTATATGATAGCTAATACTGCAACAATGGGAATATTAGCACTTTATTTTAACATTGTTGTCGGTTATGAATTAACTAAAATCGAGGAAGAAGAGACTGGTTTAAAAGTTAATGCTCTTAATGGCGCAATGCTATCTGTTTTTGCTTTCATCATGACATTACCAGAATTAGTTATGCAAAACGGATCGATGGTGTTATTTAATGATCAAAGTGCAACCGTCTATAACGGCTTACGCCTAAGCCCTTTTGTTGCTCGATTAGGAACTTCAGGAATCTTTATTGCAATTGTTATGGCAATTTTAGCAACACAACTTTATTTTATGTGTGTACGTCGTAATTGGGTAGTTAAAATGCCTGAAACCGTTCCATTAGGAGTATCACGATCATTTACAGCACTCATTCCAACATTTGTCATCGCATTTACAGTTATTATTTTAAATGGTGTTTTGATTTATTTTGGTACTGACATTTTTAATATCATCGGCATTCCGTTTATCTTTGTAACTAATTTAACTAAAAGCTGGCTTGGCATTATGGTGATTCTATTTTTAATCCATGCTCTTTGGGTTGTTGGTATTCATGGCGCAAGTATTATCGGTGCCTTTATTACTCCGATAATGCTAAGCAATATGAATGAAAATGTTGGTGGAGCAGCCATTCCGTTTGCGGGTGAATTTAATAACTCACTAGTCATTTTAGGTGGTTCGGGCTCAACACTTCTTATGACATTCTTTATTGCTTTTTGTGCTAAATCAAGCCAATTAAAGATTTTAGGTCGTGCCTCAGCGGTTCCTGCGATTTTTAACATTAATGAACCAATCATTTTTGGTATGCCAATCGTATATAACCCATATCTTGCTTTACCATTCTTATTAGCACCAATGGCATGCGGTACTCTAGGCTACTTTGCTATAAGTTCAGGTTTTATGAATCCAATCATTGCGTTGATACCTTGGCCATCGCCAATGGGCTTAGGTGCATTTATTGGTACTGGTGGTGATTATCGGGCTATGTTTGTAGCCATACTCTCTGCAATCTTAGCATTGATAATTTATCTTCCATTTGTAAAAATTTATGACAATAAGCTATATAAAGAAGAACAAGCTAAAGCTGCAAATCAAGAGCAATTAGCTTAATTGCCAATGAATTGAAAAGAGCGTAGATAATTATATATCATTATTTATGCTCTTTTTATTTTTTCTAAGTTTTAGCCTAAAATTTAAATAAAGCACAAATTTAGACAGTCTTTCTTTTATTTGTGCTGATCATTATTTACTCGCCTCTTTGATTTTCTATGCTATATTGATTATTACTTCTTTCATTAAATTCACAATATAAAATTTATCTTTTTGATTTATAGGAAGATGTTAATTATTTGTCTTTAGGAGGTTTAAAATGTTCTATCTTAAACGTAGGTGGATCAAGTATAGCTGTTTTATTGCGTTTTTAATGATAAGTCAGCAAGCTATTTCCGCTGAAAATCTTCAACCTAAATTCGAAGCGGGTGCGGTTGCCTCTCCTGATTATTATGGTGCCATCGCTGCCAAAGAGATGTTATCCAAAGAAGGTAATGCTGTTGATGCTGCTGTTGCAACAGCTTTTACATTAGCGGTTACTTATCCTGAAGCGGGTAATATAGGTGGTGGGGGATTTATGACACTTTGGATTGAAGGACAGCCTTATTTTATGGATTATCGTGAAGTTGCCCCTAGCAAAGCAGATAAAGATATGTTTCTTGATGATAAAAAAAATGTAATCGACAATCTGAGTTTATATTCTCATAAAGCGTCAGGTGTTCCAGGTACTGTTGCGGGCATGTGGGCTGTTCATCAACGCTTTGGTCGGTTAAGTTGGAAAGAAGTTATGGCGCCAGCGATTCGTTTTGCTAATGATGGATTCAGAGTTAATAAGCAACTAATAACTCGTTATCAAGAAATAGAACCAACAGCACCAGCCAATGGTTACTTTAAGCGCTATTTTAGTTCTATGCAAGAAGGACAGATGTTTAAACAACCTGAACTTGGCAAAGTATTAGAACGTATTGCAATGCAAGGTAGTGATGGATTTTATAAAGGAGAAACCGCTAAATTAATTGCAGAGCAAATGGCAAAAAACGATGGTTTAATTACGGAGAGTGATTTAGCCAATTATCAAGCAAAATGGCGAGATCCTTTAGTTGCAAATTGGCAGGATATGCAAGTTGTTACTGCGCCACCACCAAGCTCAGGCGGTGTAGGTTTAATTCAACTATTATCAATGAAACAAGAATTAGCGAATGATTTTGAAGGTGTTAAAGTTAATTCATCAAAGTATATTCACCTAATGGCAGAAATAGAAAAACGTGTTTTTGCCGACCGAGCAGAATATATGGGGGATCCTGATTTTGTAATCGTACCCGTCTCCCAATTAATCAATACTCATTATATGTCTCAAAGGGCTAAACAAGTTAATCCAAAAAGCATTTCCAATACAGAACAGGTTAAACCAGGTTTAGATAATGGAGAAAAATTACAAACAACCCATTTTTCAATTGTGGATAAATGGGGTAATGCAGCTTCAAATACTTATACACTGAACGGTTGGTTTGGTTCTGCTGTCGTTGTGCAAGGTACCGGTATTATACTTAATAATGAGATGGATGATTTTAGTAGTAAACCTGGTGTCGCTAACCAGTTTGGTGTTGTAGGTAAAGATGCAAATGGAATAGAACCCAATAAACGACCTTTATCTTCGATGACACCCAGTATTTTTATAAAAGATAATAATGTGGTAATGGTTATTGGTACACCAGGTGGCTCAAGGATTTTTACCTCTATTTTTCAAGTTGTAACCAATGTTTTTGATAACCATATGACTTTGAAACAAGCTGTACAGGCGTCGCGTTATCATCATCAATTATTACCAAGCAATGTTATTTATATCGAAAGTTTTCAAAATAATGTACCAAAGCAATTGAAAACTGAACTTGAGCAGATGGGATATAGCTTTTATCAACAAGATTTTAGTGGAGATATTCAGGTTATAAAAATTACCAATAATAAACCTGATGCCGTATCAGATATCCGTGGTCGAGGTAAAGCAATAATTGTAGAATAAAATTTTTAGAACATTCTTGTTGCTATAGCAATTTATTTACTAGTATTAAAAAATTATTACTAATACATAAAAAAACCCGCCAGTTTGACGGGTTATTTTATTGAATGATAATTATTCAGGAATAATTTCAATAATAAGTTTAGCAAAAGCTTCGCTGTGTACTTGGAAGAACACTTCGTGTTCACCAGTTGTACGTAATACACCATTTGGTAAACGAACTTCGCTTTTTGATACTTGAACACCGCGAGCTTTAACTGCATCAGCGATATCACGAGTACCAATAGAACCAAATAAACGACCTTCGTCACCAGCTTTAGAAGCAATGGTTACTTTTTCAAGTGCGTTAATTTCGTTAACACGTTGTTCAGCGGCTTTTAATGTTTCAGCAAGTTTTGCTTCTAAATCAGCACGACGCGCTTCAAAGAATTCAATATTCTTTTTAGTTGCTGGTACTGCTTTACCTTGTGGAATTAAAAAGTTACGTGCGTAACCCGCTTTAACATTAACTTGATCACCTAAGCTGCCTAAATTAGCAACTTTATCGAGTAGAATAATTTGCATTATATGTTCCCTCTGTTGCTAATTACTGATGGTTGTCAGTATATGGTAATAATGCCAAGTAACGAGCGCGTTTGATAGCGCGAGCTAATTGACGTTGATATTTTGCGCTAGTACCAGTAATACGGCTTGGTACAATTTTACCACTTTCTGTGATATAGCTTTTTAATAAAGAAACATCTTTATAATCAATTTCTTTAACGCCTTCTGCTGTAAAACGGCAGAATTTGCGACGACGGAAATAACGTGCCATTTGGCTATTCTCCTAATAGTTTAACTTGGTCAGCATGCAAAACAAGTTGACTTGTTTGATTGCGTTTTGTGTGGGTACTTATAAAACCGCTCACTAAAACTTTGCTGCCTTTTTTTATGTAACTTAACTCTTGTTGTCCACTAACAATTACGGGCATTATGCACCATGCTTGTCTGGTAAGTTCTGCTTCAATTTGTTCAGAAACATGTTCTAAATAAAACTGACAATGCGAGATCCCACTTGGACTCATTTTTTGTATCGGTGTTTTTTTTACAATACCCGATAACACTAAACGATTATTCGTCCGAATCATCGTCCATGTTTACTTCGCTAAAATCTTCTTCAGAGTTACGACGCTCATCTTTAGCTTTTAACATAGGTGAAGTTTCAGTTACAGAATTTTTGGTACGCATAATTAAACTGCGAATTACCGCATCATTAAAACGGAAGTTATCTTCAAGCTCATTCACAGCTTCTTGAGTTGCTTCAACGTTCATTAACACATAATGTGCTTTGTGCAGTTTTTCGATAGGATAGGCTAATTGACGACGACCCCAATCTTCTAAACGATGAATTTTACCACCATCAGCGGTTAATGTACCAGTATAACGTTCAATCATACCCGGTACTTGTTCACTTTGATCTGGGTGAACCATAAATACTATTTCGTAATGACGCATTATCGCTCCCTACGGATTAATCAGCTTTCTGTCGGGGCAACCGCAACCCATTGAAAGCAAGGAACATGAAAATAAGCGGTTGAAATCGACGGGGCATTATATATCAACTTATTTTAATTGACAAATGAATATATTAAGGATGTTCCCATACCGTGTCTAAATTTATGTTAAGAAGTTAAATTTAGACCAAAATAACAATGAAACGGTATAGACTCCTGAATAATTTTTACAAAAAATATGTTATAGTTATATTTAAAAATTGTTTTGGTTAATCATTCTTGACAATAATGTTGTTGTTTTCTGATTAAACATAAATATTTTACTAAAATAGTGAGTAGGTTAGTGTTACCATTATTTTTTATATTGAAATAGATGACTGAACGCTAAAATGTAACGATATCTATACATTATTAATGTCAAAATATGTTATGCTTAACCTAGTGTAAATTTTTACTTTTAGGCATACAACAAAAGGAGAACTATGATGACTCAGGAAACAATTTTTAGTAAAATTATTCGGAAAGAAATTCCTTCTGATATTGTTTTTCAAGATGATAAAGTGACTGCTTTTCGTGATATATCGCCTCAAGCACCGACGCATATTTTAATTATTCCAAATAAACTTATCCCCACCGTTAATGACGTTCAAGAAGAAGATGAAATTGTACTTGGACATATGATGATTATTGCTGCAAAAATTGCAAAGCAAGAAGGCATTGATAAAAGTGGTTATCGTTTAATTGTTAATTGTAATGAAGATGCTGGGCAAGAAGTCTTTCATATCCATATGCATTTATTGGGTGGAAAAAAATTAGGTAGATTAATAGGTTAATGTATGAAACAGATAAAACGTATAGTTGTTACTTCGGCAATAGCTTTTGTTTTAACGGGTTGTCATCTTTTAGATAATAAAGATGACATCATGACGCCTCCTGTTATTATAAATCCAACTGATGGAGATGTAATTGAAACCCCACCTTTAATTACTAAGAAAACGGATTGGAATACAATTTTGTCACCATTTACAAATAAACTGATAAATGATTCATCTTCTCTGAATGATGAAAACAAAGTTTTGTTAATTAGTGATATTCAAAATCGCAGTGGTGATTATTTAATAAATAACCAAATTGATGAAGCGTTACATCAATTAATGAATAAACAAAATAAATTCACTATCGCTAGTAGACAATCTATCAACCAAACTAAACAAACATTAGGCATTTCACCTGATGATAAATTGGTTTCAAGAGGTAAAATGATTGGGTTAGCCAAATCAATGAATGCTGGTTATGTACTTTTTACCACCATTTACAAAATACCAACAGAAAATAATGACGCTAATCTTTCTATGGAATTAATTTCAACCCAAACAGGTGAAATATTAAATCGAGTAACATCTAAAGATTTTTCTAAGCAAAGTACCAATGATAATCAACAAAGTGAGGCTAGTGAGTAATGGGTCCATTGTTGATTGATTTTGATGGCATAACTCTAACTGATGATGATAAGAAACTACTGCAAAATCCATTGGTTGCGGGTGTAATTCTATTTAGCCGTAATTATCAAGAACCAAAACAATTGAACGAATTGATAAAGCAGATCCGTGCAGCATCGAATGAGCGATTATTAATTTCGGTCGATCATGAAGGTGGACGAGTTCAACGTTTTAAACATGGGTTTACTCTTATTCCACCAGCCCAAGCTTTTGCTGCACTTAACGATCTTGAACATGCTAAATCATTAGCATTTGATGCGGGTTGGATGTTAGCTATGGAGCTGATTGCTTTTGATATCGATCTTAGTTACGCACCCGTTTTAGATTTAGGCCATGACTGTCTAGCTATTGGCACAAGATCATTTCATCATGATGCTGATATTGCCTATCAAATTGCCTCATCTATGATTGATGGTATGCATATGGCGGGAATGAAAACTACAGGTAAACATTTTCCGGGACATGGTCATGTTATTGCAGATTCACATAAAGAAACGCCTATTGATGATCGTGAAAAATCAGTGATTGAACAAGATATGCAAATTTTCTCGAAACTTATCTCAGATAATAAACTTGATGCAATTATGCCAGCACATGTGATTTATCCAGTATTTGATGATAAACCCGCTAGTGGATCGTCATACTGGCTCAAAACAGTGCTTCGAGAACAGTTACATTTTAACGGTGTGATATTTTCTGATGATTTATCTATGGAGGGTGCATCAGTAATGGGAAATCATGCAGAGCGAGCACAGGCTGCGTTAGCTGCAGGTTGTGATCTACTCTTAGCTTGTAATAATCGACAAGGTTCATTAGCGATTTTAGAACAGCTGATGATTTTGGATAAAACTCAGCCTTTAGCAACAAATAAAGCAAAACACCTATTATCCAACACTAAAATAACCTTTGATGAATTAACTAAAAGCCTTGAGTGGCGGCATCGTCGTGATAAATTAACCAAACTAAATGAGAAATGGGCAGATTATGCAAGCAGCAATCATTGAAATCAATAATGACCAACAATTAATTAACTATAATCAACAAGCTGGTGAACTGATTTCGTCTGATTTGTTAAATTTGAATCAACCTTTTAATTATCATAATGTATTTTCGCTTGATAATTCCGTTAATTTGGATGTCCAAGATGATACGATTATTGTTTTAAATTCTCAGTATTTTTTATTGCAAAAAATTAATGAATCATTCAAAATTACATTTATTTTGCAACCAGTTGAATATCTAAAAAAACGATTATCAAAAATTAATGTCGTTGGTCATCATGCTTTTGATATTTTTGCTGACCAAAGTCAACCAATGCAAAAATTGATCGCTCAAGCTAAAGCATTTTCAATGCAACGAGAGCCATTACTGATCACAGGTGAAACAGGTACTGGTAAAGATTTGTTGGCTAGCGCATGTCATCAATATAGTCCTAGAGGCGATCAAACTTTTTTAGGTCTAAATTGCGCTGCTATGCCTGATGATGTGGTAGAAAGTGAACTTTATGGTCATGCAGTAGGCGCCTATCCTGGCGCACTAGAAAGTAAAAAAGGTTTTTTTGAACAAGCAAACGGCGGTTCTGTATTACTTGATGGCATTGATGAAATGTCATTTCAAATGCAAACCAAATTATTACGTTTTATCAATGACGGATATTTTCGAAGAGTAGGTGATGATAACGAAGTTTACGTTGACGTTAGAATCATCTGTGCGACTAAAGTCGATTTAGCTGAATTGGTGGAACAAGGAAAGTTTAGGAAAGATCTTTATTATCGCTTGAATGTGTTATCTTTAAATTTACCTTCACTTCAAGAACGTCAGGATGATATTGCACCACTTACACATATTTTTATTGATGAATTTGCTCATAAGCAAGGTATTAATCCGCCAACAGTAAATCAGGATGTTATTCCTTATTTAATTCAGTACACTTGGCCGGGTAATGTAAGACAGCTTAAAAATGTACTTTATTCCGCATTAGCTCAGTTAACGTCATCACAATTGACTGTAAAAGATATTGTTCTTCCTGCGATAACTTCGACTCAAGTTTCTTGGATCAACAATATTGAAAACAAAACACTTGATGAAATGACCAAACAATTCGAAAAAGAAGTCTTAAAAAGCTTGTATAACGAATATCCAAGCTCGAGAAAACTTGCAAAAAGATTAGGCGTATCACATACCTCAATTGCTAATAAGCTTAGGGATTATGGGGTAGGAAAAAATATTTGATTTTGCTATTCACTAGATTAAATTTACTAAATTTTAATTATTTATGATTATATTTCAAAGAAATATCGATTGAATTATAATTTTTTACAAACATTTTTTCGGTATGAGGTGATGAGTGAGCATTTATGTAACAAAGTCTTTTATGCCAACTTTATCTGAATATTCTGAGATTTTAAAAGAAATTTGGGAAAGGGGAATATTAACAAATCAAGGTCCTTGTGTTCAAGAGCTTGAAAGAAAAATGAAGGAGTATTTATCAGTACCAAACTTTCAATACTTAAGTAATGGCACAATTGCACTTCAATTTGCTTTAAATGCTTTAAACATAACTGATGGAGAAGTTATAACAACACCTTTTTCGTATGTTGCTACTGTATCAAGTATCCTATGGGAACGTTGTACACCAGTCTTTATTGATATTGAGCCTGATAATTTTACGATCGATAGTCAAAAAATAAGAGCTGCTATAACTAGTAAAACCAGAGCAATAATGGGAGTTCATGTATTTGGATACGCCTGTAATGTTGATGAAATTGAATTAATTGCTAAAGAATATAATTTGAAAGTCATCTATGATGGGGCACATGCTTTTGGAGCAAAATATAAAGGTAACTCTTTACTTTCATATGGAGATATATCAACTGTTTCATTTCATGCGACTAAGTTGTTTCATACAATAGAAGGCGGTGCTTGTATTATTAAAGATAATGAAGTAAGTAATCGATTAGATTTAACTAAACGTTTTGGTCATAATGGTGATACTCATTATCAATTAGGTATAAATGGTAAAACGTCAGAGTTTCATGCAGCAATGGGATTAGCTAATTTTCCATATATCGATAAGATTATTTCTGCTCGCAAAACTTGTTCTGAGCTATATGACAAACTTTTAAATAATTCATTGGGACGACCCAAAAATCAAAATGATTTAGATTATAATTATGCTTACTATCCGATTGTTTTTAAGTCAGAAAAACAGCTTTTAGATGTTTTTTCTGAACTGAATAAGATGGACGTTTATCCTAGACGTTATTTTTATCCTAGCTTAAACCAATTACCTTATTTAAATTATAAACATTGTGAAATTTCAGAAGATATTTCGAAACGAATTGCATGTTTACCTCTTTATGTTGGATTGAAAGAGGAAGAACAAAATATCATTGTTGATACTATTAAAAAAATAATTGATTAATTTAAGTTTAGTAAATTTAATATAAAAGGATAATAATGAAAGTTGGTATAATGCAACCCTATTTTTTTCCGTATTTGGGATATTGGCAGTTGATAAATGCTGTTGATAAATATGTAATTTATGATGATGTTAATTTTATAAAAAATGGGTGGATTAATAGAAATAATATTTTATTAAATGGAAAAAAACATTTAATTACTTTGCCATTAGAAGGTGCTTCGTCATTTTTATTAATAAATCAGATTAAAACTTCATCTAAATTAAAAGATAGAGAAAAATTATTAAAAACTTTGGAGCAAGCCTACAAAAAAGCCCCTTACTTTGAAATAATATTTTCAATCTTTAAAGATACACTTTTTTATAAAAGTGAATATATCTCTGATGCCTTGATATTTTCTATCCAAAAAATAGTTGACTATCTTAATTTGAATACAGAAATAATTTTATCTTCTAAATTAAATAAAGATAATTCGTTATCTGCAGAAAAAAAAGTTATACATATTTGTAATGTATTAAATGCAGACACATATTATAATGCTATAGGTGGAAAAGAATTATACAATAAAGAAAATTTTGAAAAAAATAGAATAAAATTAAATTTTTTACAAATGAATGAGTTGTGCTATTCACAGTTTAATCATGAATTTGTACCTAATCTATCAATTATTGATGTATTAATGTTTAATTCTCCCGCTTCTATTAAGGAAATGCTTAATGAGTTCAGAATTATCTGACTATTCGATAGGTGGTTATTTTGAATTAGAATGTATGGATAATCAATTTTATCATTCTAATGCAATTTTATTAAACTCAGGTAGGAATGCGTTAAGATATATCATAAAAGTTAATAAAATAAAAAAATTAAATGTACCCGCTTATACTTGTAAAGAGGTAATTGAATCAATCAAATCTGAAGATTGTGTAATCCAATTTTATAATTTGAATGAAAGTTTCTTACCAATAGAATCTTTTCGAACAAATGAGTTTGTTTTATATACTAATTATTTTGGAGTTAACAACAATAATATTAAAATTCTTGAACAAAAATATTCAAATTTAATAATTGATAATTCTCAGTCTTTTTATTCACCATGTAATGGATTAGTTTCTTTTTATAGTCCAAGAAAATTTTTTGGTTTGCCTGATGGAGGATTTATATTGGGCAATAAAAAGGCTAATCTGATATTGGATGAAGATCACTCTTTTGAACGTTGTGCTCATCTATTAATGCGTTGGGATAAGGGACCAGAGTATGCTTATTCTAAATTTAAATTGAATGATGAAAGTTTAAATTATCAACCAATAAAAAAAATGTCTAAATTGACTCAAGCATTAATGGGGAATATTGATTATGAAAAAGTTAAACAACAACGAATTAACAATTTTGAAATTTTGAATGAATCACTTAGTACTTCAAATGAAATAGTTTTTCAATTTTCAGAAAATCAAGTTCCAATGGTTTATCCATATTTAATAAATAGTAAAAAAACAAGAAATAACTTACTTAAGAATAGAATTTATATTGCTAAATATTGGCCAGAAATTGATTTAATTCATCCTATAAATAATTATGAAAAATATTTACAAGAATTTTTATTACCATTACCAATCGATCAACGTTATAACATGCAAGATATGAATAAAATTTTGGAGGTTATTTTTGGCTAAAATTAATGTACTAATTTTTCCTGCTGGCGAAATTAATTCTGTGGAATTACATGATGCGTTATCTTCATGTGTTAATGTTAAAGTTTTTGGTGCTTCGTCAGTTGAACGACATGGTAAATATATTTTTCAAAATTATATATCAAATGTGCCAATGATAAATTCACCTGTTTTTTTTGATAAATTTAATGAAATTTTAACTCAGAATGAAATTGATATAATTTTTCCTACTCATGATACTGTAGCAGATTTTTTTTCAACAAACCAAGATAAAATTTATGCCAAAATAGTTGTTGCAGATCAAAAAACTGCAGCAATATGTCGCGATAAAGAAAAAACGTATCAATTATTTAAAAATTATAATTTTTGCCCTAAAATTCATTCAGAACTAATTGATTATCCTGTTTTTATTAAACCAAAACAAGGTCAAGGTTCTGTTGGTGCAAGATTAATCAATAAACCAGATGAGCTACCTGCAGATTTAAATGATTATGTAATATGTGAATATTTACCTGGCATTGAATATACGGTTGATTGTTTAACTGATTTAGATGGTAAATTATTATTTATTTCTCCTCGATCACGCCAACGCATGATGGCAGGTGTAACAGTTGCTGGGCAAAATGAAAAATTAACAAAAAATATTGAATATATCGCTAATATCATTAATGATAAACTTACTTTCAAAGGACTCTGGTGGTTTCAAATTAAAAAAGATTCCAACGATAATTGGAAGTTACTCGAAATTTCAACTCGTTGTGCAGGAACAATGTGCTTAACAAGAGCGAAAGGTATCAATCTTCCTTTACTTAGCGTATATATTTTAATGGGTTATCAAAATATTACCATAATAAACAATCCATATAATATAAAAATGGATAGAACACTAATATCAAGATATGAAATTGATTATACATATAAAATTGCTTATGTTGATTTTGATGATACAGTAACTTTAAATGATGGTGTTAATTTGAAAGTTATGTGGTTTTTGTATCAGTGTCAAAATTTAGGTATTAAAGTTAATCTTATAACTAAACATTCACATGACATTTATATTACATTAAATAAATTATCCATTTCGGTTAATTTATTTAATGAAATTATAAAAATTAGCGAAGATGAACACAAAGCTGATTATATCAATCCTGAACAGGCTATTTTTATTGATAATTCTTATAATGAAAGAATTGATGTTTCGTTAAAATTAGGTATTCCAGTTTTTGATGTAGATAATATTGATGTTTTAATGAATTGGAGAGTTTAATTAAATGATAATGAATCTCGACAATAATTATAAAAAAACAAAAATTGCAATTATGTCTGTCGCTGATATTTTGAATTATGGAGATACCCTTTTTTCTTTTGTTGCAAGACAAGAAATTCTAAAACGACTACCGAATGCTGAATTTCGTTTTTTTACACCGACTAGTTCTGTTATTGAAGGAGAGACATTTTATGGATATACCCGAGAGAATCTAGAAATATTCAAGCCAACTGCAATTTTAGTCATAGGCGGTGAAGTTATCCATAAATATGATAAAGTAGTATGGCACGAAATGTATAAAAATATCAATAAGCCTATACTTTCTGATAATGTATCTGACACTTTTTTTGATTGGCTCGATTATCCGTGTTTCAAGGCATGGTTTTCAGTCGGTGTACTCTATTTTAATGATGGAAATAAGATAGATTTGACAAATCTTAATAAATTAAATTATATTGGTGTTAGAGGCATTTTAAGTAAGAAAAACCTTGAGTTAAATTTACTAACAAGCAATTCTAAAATAAAAATGGTACCAGATATAGGTTGGTTATTTAATCGATATTTTTCTGACTATAAAATGCAGCTTGATACTTTAGAAAAAAATTTAGGGTTATCTATATTAGATAAAAAGTACGTAGTATTTAATATTAATCATACTTCAATTCAAAAACATGAAATTGAAAAAGTAAAAAATATTTTAAACAATTTTGCTATTGATCATGATTGTTATATTTTTTTATTACCAATTATAAAATCATATAAAGACACTGAAGATTTAATAGGATTCAAAGCAAGTCATATTTTTTTATTGCCTGATAATTTATCATTAAAAGAAACTGGTGCATTGTTAATGGGAGCATGGTTTTATATAGGTTCATCTCTTCATGCAGCTATTACAACTATGTCTAATTTCAAGAATGCAGCAATTATTCATGATGTTCAATTAACAAAATTCCAAGACCACTTTGCTCATTCAATGAGAATAGATTTCTGGGATAATAATTGGTTAAATATTGGAACTATATTGGAAAAGTTAAAAGAAACCCCCTTATTGTCCTTAAAAAAATATGCTGAGTATATGTCTATTACTATTGATGAGAAATTAGATGAATTATGTAACATTTTGTCATCATAAGAGGAAAAACAGTGAAAAGAATATGTCTATTTGCTGGCTATAACTATAACAATAAAATATCAGAATATGTTATTGATTATATTATAGAGTTATCGAAATATTCTGATATATATTATTTAGCTGATGGAGTTATACCCGAAAGCGAATTACTAAAGATAAGACCTTATATTAAAAACGGTTGGGTTTTGAACCATAAAAAATATGACTTTGGTTCTTATTCTGAGTTGGCTAAGAATTTTGTCGGTTGGGATATAATTAAAAATTATGACGAATTATTATTGGTTAATGATAGTTGTATATGTGTAAATTCTTTTAAACCTATTTTTGATAAAATGGATGCCAAAGATTTAGATGCATGGGGATTATTGTTCACTGATGAAGCTAATATATTTAAAACGTATGACGCAAAAGATTATCTTTTAAAAGATAAAACTTCGACTCCAAATTTATGTATTGGCACCTATTTTATTAGTGTACGTTCTTCTTTTTTTAAAAAACCTGTATTCCAAAATTTTCTGAATTCAGTAAAACGATTAAATAATAGAGCGGAAGTTTGTGAACGTTATGAAATAGGTCTTTACTTGTTATTGTTGCAAAATAACGCAAAGATGTCTTGTTATTTTGAGAGAGTTTATAGATATTCTACAACATATATGACAGAAGCTTTTATGTTATTAAAGAATGGTTTTCCTTTATTAAAAGTTAGGATTTTTGTTGATAATATTGGCTGTATTAAAAATGTAGACGGAATAGCAGCTACTTGTGAAAAATTTTGTGATTTCCCTTATTTAAATTATGTTAAAAATATAAGATTAGAAAGGAATATTATTGTAAAAGTATCGAAAAAGAAAAATTCAAAGAAAATAAAAAATATTATAAAATATTTTACACCAGTTTTTGTTATTGATTTCTTTTCTTTTATAAAACGAAAGAAACATCAGAATTTAAAACAATTTTTAAAAAAATTATTTAAATATTTGACTCCTGAAATTTTACATGATGCAGTGAAACTTCCCAAAGTTTTAGTAAAAACATTTAAAAATAAACAGTTGCGGTTTTCATTAAAAAAACGCCCACCTTATTATGGCTATTATCCTTGTCATATTAAAAAATATGATAAAATACAAAGAAATAGAATAAGAATGCAGTTGGAAAATTGTAATGATAATGTTGTGATTTTTTTTAATATTATGCGCGAAGTCATATCTGGTGGTATGTTGTCAATAGATCGCTTGGCACAACATTCGGCAGCAGTAACGAAAGATGTCACGATTCTTCAATCAGGGTTACCTCTTAATAATGCAATTATTGATAATCCTTTTTTTGAATATTCTGTTCTTCCAATTTCTTTTAAATATATAATTAAAGAAATTTGCCCTAAAAAGTTATTACTAAATATTCCTGAAGCGTTTCTTCCAGAGTTTATTGATAATTTAAGTGATGAAGAAATTTCATGGTTATGGTCAATTCCTGATTTACATATAAATATTTTAAATCAAGCTGATGAGTTTATGCCTTCAACACATTATATTGAAGAAGCAAGATTACTATGTGCTGACAATTTAGCAATTACTGCAGCACATCAACGTTATTGTACGAAAGAAAAAGAAATACAATATCAATGCCCAGTTTATTTATTAACTCCCTTTTTACCAAATTTTTATTTAACTACTTTTGAACAAAAACAAAAAATCATTATTTTCTCACCAGATATTAATGAACATAAAGAGTTAATTGTTAATTTGCTTGAAAAAGAACTTCCTGATTTCAAGTTTGTCACTATCTCAAAAATGAAATTAGAAGATTATAAAAAATTAATATCTAAAGCAATGTTCACAATTACATTTGGCGAAGGATATGATGGCTATTTTATTGAGCCTGCATTAAGTGGCTCAATATCTTTTGCAGTATATAATGATTTATATTTTCCTAAAAATATGAACAAACTGGACACACTTTATTCATCTTGGCAAGATTTGAAGGAAAAAATAGTTGAAGATATTAAAAGATATTCAACTAATGCTGACGAATTTAATTTAATGTCAACATTACTTAGAAATGAAGTTAAAAGATTTACTAATAATGATCTTTCTTATAAAAATCTAAACGAATTATATGCTAGATTTCTTAAATCTAAGAATTAAAAAAATAGTTTTTATTTAGCATTATATTATTTTTTTGATGAAGTTAATTATAGTAGGAAAAAAAATGAGATTAATTATTACTGGAGGTGCAGGATTCATTGGTTCTGCTGTTGTTCGCTATATTATTGAGCAAACCGATGATGAAGTATTAGTCATAGATAAATTAACCTATGCTGGGAATTTGGAGTCTTTAGCTCAAGTATCTAAAAGTAATCGATTTCATTTTAAACAAATTGATATTTGTGATAGAAAATCTTTAGCTAAAGCAATTAATGAATTTCAACCAAATATTATTATGCATTTAGCTGCTGAAAGTCACGTTGACCGATCAATTGATAATCCATCAACATTTATAGAAACTAATGTAATCGGTACTTTTGCGCTTTTAGAAGAATCATTAGTATATTGGAAAAAATTAGATTTAGATAAACAAAAATACTTTCGTTTTCATCATATTTCTACCGATGAAGTATATGGTGATTTACATGGTACAGACGATCTTTTTACTGAAAAGACGCCTTATTCACCAAGTAGTCCATATTCAGCCTCTAAAGCATCAAGTGATCATTTGGTTCGTGCTTGGCATAGAACATTTAATTTGCCTACAGTTATAACCAATTGTTCAAATAATTATGGACCTTATCACTTCCCAGAAAAACTAATACCATTGATGATACTCAATGCACTTGAAGGTAAACCATTGCCTGTATATGGTAATGGTCAGCAAATAAGAGATTGGTTATATGTGGAAGATCATGCTAAAGCGCTTTATCTAGTTGCTACTAAGGCAAAAGTAGGTGAGACTTATAATATTGGTGGTCATAATGAACAAAAAAACATTGATGTTGTAAATATTATTTGTAAATTACTTGAAGAGTTTGTTCCAAATAAACCAGATGGAGTTAAGTATTATAAAGATCTTATTACTTATGTTACCGATCGACCGGGGCATGATCAACGTTATGCTATAGATGCATCAAAGATTTATCAAGATTTAGGATGGAAACCTCAGGAGACATTTGAAACAGGAATGCGTAAAACAGTAATGTGGTATATACAAAACAAACAATGGTGTGAGCGTATTAAAGATGGTTCGTATGCGCGTTCAAGACAAGGTATTATAAACTAAGGTAAATATATGAAAGGAATTGTACTTGCAGGTGGATCGGGAACTCGACTATATCCTATAACTAGGGGGATATCAAAACAGTTACTTCCAATATACGATAAACCTATGATTTATTATTCATTATCTGTTCTTATGTTGGCCGGAATTCGTGATATTTTGGTCATTACTACACCAGAAGATTTACCTATGTTCAAACGGTTATTAGGTGATGGTTCCAGATTTGGTGTTAAACTTAGTTATGCTCAGCAACCCAAACCTGAAGGTTTGGCACAAGCTTTTATAATAGGTGAGGAATTTATCCAAAATCAGCGATGTGCTCTGATTTTAGGTGATAATCTTTTTTTTGGTGAAAGCTTTGGCCGAAAGTTAGAAAAAGTTGTATCTCATAAAGAAGGTGCTACTATTTTTGGTTACCAGGTAGTTGATCCTGAACGTTTTGGTGTCGTAGATTTTGATGAAGAATTTAAAGCATTATCTATCGAAGAAAAACCAATTAAACCAAAATCTAATTGGGCAGTCACAGGACTTTATTTCTATGACGAAAATGTTGTTGAAATGGCGAAACAAATTAAACCTTCGCATAGAGGGGAATTGGAAATAACAACGCTTAATCAAATGTATTTAGATTTAGGGCGTTTGAATGTAGAAATATTAGGGCGAGGATTTGCATGGCTTGATACAGGAACTCATGATAGCTTAATTGAGGCTTCGTCATTTGTTCAAGTTATAGAAAAGAGGCAAGGTTTAAAAATTGCCTGTCTTGAGGAAATCGCCTATCGTAATGGTTGGATAAGTGCCGAGCAAGTAAAAGAAGAAGCTGTTTGTTTAAGCAAAACTTCATATGGACAGTACTTAGCAAAACTGATAAATGATTAGAGGTACAAATGGAAGTAATACAAACTGAAATTCCAGATGTAAAAATTGTCAAACCTAAAGTATATGGAGATGAAAGGGGTTTTTTTCTGGAAACATTTGAACAAAAACGTTATCAAGAAATGTTAGGTATCAGCCTCAATTTTGTTCAGGATAATCACTCTCAATCACAAAAAAATGTTTTAAGAGGTTTACATTTTCAAAAAGAAAATCCACAAGGGAAACTCGTTAGAGTTGTCAGGGGAGAAGTATTTGATGTGGCTGTAGATATTAGAAAAGATTCATCTACTTATGGTAAATGGGTCGGTGTTATTCTTTCTGAAGACAATAAAAGTCAACTGTGGATCCCTCCAGGTCTTGCTCATGGATTCTTAGTTATGTCTGATATAGCTGATTTTGAATATAAATGCACTAATTATTATGATCCTAATTCTGAAAGATGTTTACTTTGGAATGACCCAACAGTAAATATCAATTGGCCTATATCAACACCAATCTTATCTGAAAAAGACAAATTAGGTAAAACATTACAGGAGCTTTAATAAATCATATGAAAGTTTTATTAACTGGAGCTAATGGCCAACTAGGTAATTGTTTTGTGGATATTTTTCCATCAAAATGGGAGCTGATTAAGACCGACACTGAACAACTTGATATTACTGATGAGGATGCTGTAGATAGTTTCATTGCTAAATATAAACCTGATGCCGTTATTAATGCCGCTGCATATACTGCGGTTGATAAAGCGGAGGACGAGCCTCAACTGGCTTATAACGTCAATGTTATAGGACCTAAAAATTTAGCTATTTCATCAAAAAAATATCATGCGAAATTTTTTCATGTTTCTACTGATTATGTCTTTGATGGAACTAATAATATTCCTTATACGGAAGAAGATATTACTAACCCGATTAATATCTACGGCAAAACAAAACGTGATGGTGAATTAGCGGTTTTAGATAATGCTCCATCTTCTATTGTCATTAGAACTTCTTGGGTATTTAGCTCATATGGTAATAATTTTGTTAAAACAATGTTGAGATTAGCTACTGAAAAACAACAATTATCTATAGTTGATGATCAACTTGGTAATCCAACTTATGCAGGCGATCTGGCTCAAGTTATTCTTTATTTGCTTGATAAAAAAATAGATGGAGGTATTTATCATTTTTGTGGCGATAGTTCAACCTCTTGGTATTTGTTTGCCAAAAGAATTTTTGAAATTGCCTTAACCCTAAAAGTGATAACCCAATCTCCTGAGATTATTCCAGTCAAAACACAAGCATTTCCTACAAAAGCTAAAAGACCAAAATATTCAGTAATGAGTGTTGATAAATTAAGAAAGTATGGTTTATTAGCTTCAGATTGGAATAATGGTTTGATTCACAGTATTTCTAAAATTAAATCTGATAAGTAATCTAAATAATCCAACATATTATGACTATTTATTTTGCAGAATGGAATGCTGATTATGAAAAGTTCATGATCAACGCCCTAAAACATGAGTATGATGTTATACTTTTTAATAAATTAATGAAGCATTTTAGAGATATCAATTTTTCCTTAGAAAGAAAAAATTTTCCCCGACAATGGTTTATCAAATTAAATCAATTAATAAAGTTAAGAAAATTAAAGCCTGATGATATTTTATTATGCAGTGGTTTTGCTATATCTGGATTTATAGATTTAGTTAAAGACGTAAATTGCAATCGAGTGTTAGTTTTAAGAGATACTATTGATGTATTAAACAATAGTATGAAAAACAAAAAAAAATGGCTACGTCAGGATGAAGATTTTATCACCAAAATTACGCCTCATTTTAATAAAATATACAGTTTTGACTTTGAAGATTGTAAAAAATATCACTTTACCTATTTAAATCAATTTCTACCTTTTAGTTTTTCTGAAATGAAAAAGATTCGAGAAAAATTATTTGATAATAACACTGAAAAAAAATGTTTTTTTATTGGTGAATATTGGGATAATCGAGTTGAAGTGATTAATAAACTCGCGCCTATATTGCAACTTAATAATGTTATAACTGATTTTAATTTGATAAATTATGAGGTGCTTAAAAAAGCTAGTATAACTTTCAAACAATCAGAATATTACAGTTTAGGACAAAAAATTAGCTATTTTGATAATATAGAAAAGGTAAAACAAAGTAATATTATTTTAGAAATTGTACAAATAGGGCAAACAGGGGTAACTTTAAGGGCTATCGAAGCAATTTTATTTAATAAAAAATTAATTACTACAAATAAATCGATAAAAGAATATGATTTTTATAATCCTGACCAGACTTTTATTCTAGAAGATCAGAATTATAAAGAGATCATAAACTTTTTACACAAAAAATTTACACCTGTCCCTTTAGAAATTTTGTATAAATATAGCTCTGATGCAATGCTAACGACCATAAAAAATGAGTCAATAAAATATTATTGATTTTATTAATTTTTAGTTAATTTTTTAAGGCAATACATGATATTACAAATTATTCCAGAAAAATACTTTTTCTGATGCATTTTGTGTTTTGAACAATATCTCATTTGAGTAGCTGTCGTAGCAGGAAGTAGTGGCGTAGATTTTAATGGTGATTGTAGTTTTGCATTTATAAAGTATTGTGAGCATTTATAACGGTTAGCCCATGTATGCCAAGGTTTGGTTGGTCCAATATAATGTATTAATATTGCTTGATCTAAATTAGGTAAATAGGTGTTATTCTTATTTTTATATTTCAATTCATAATTAATGCTTACTTGTTGATTATACTTTCTATTAAGATATTTAACTTTATCAAGTAGTAGTAAATTCAAAACATCTTGATCGAGATGTGTAAATTTTTTTGATTTATTGGTATCAGAAAGTAATTCTAATGCTTTATCATTTATATTGAATTCCTGCCATTTATTTAAATTTATTAGTAAAAAACCAGCATTAAAATAACTTTTAGATAATTTAATTTCATCAAGACGAGTCGCACATTTATCCCACCAGATAGCATCTTTATCCGAAACCACATAAGCGATATTTTCTTCGAATGATAATGTAAATAATTCTTCTAATGATCCAGTGCATATTATATCTGCGTCAATATAAAGAATTTTATCTATTTTTTGATAAAAATAATCAGCTATTATAAATCTAAAATAAGTTGCTATAGTCCAGTTTTTTGTGGTTGGAAGTTTTGACAAACCTATGTCATCAACTAAATACAGTGTTATATTCGTTTTATATTTTTCAGATAATAACTTTAGATTTTTTTCAAAATCGCATGATAAATGATTAGTAAAGATGTGAAAAGAAAATTCGAGATTAGTATTAGACATTAAAATAGAAGAGATTGAAACAGCACAACCTAAGAAAAATTTTTCATCAATTCCGTAGGCTATATCCAGCTGATTAGCATTGCTACTATTATTGCTATAAAAAGTTATTTTTTTTTTAATAATATGATTAGCATCGAGATACATTGGTGACTTCCTATTTGGAATAATCCACAAATAAACGCATTTAATAAAAATAAGAATACTGTTGTTGTAAAAAATTAACTAGCCAATTAAATATAAAATGAATTGAATTACATATAAAGTCTAACTCATTAGATATTATACGTATTATATAAATAATACAAATAATATCTAGTGGGTACAATAAATGGTTAGTAAAGATGTGAAAAGAAAATTCCAGATTAGTGCTAGATATTAAAATATAAAAGATTGAAACGGCACAAATTAAGAAAAAATTTTTAACAATTACGTAGGCTATATTCAGTTGATTAGCATTGCTACTATTATAGTTATAAAAAGTTTTATTTTTAGTAGAATGATTACTATTGAGACACATTGTTAATTTCCTATTTGGAATAATCCATCAATAAACGTATTCAATAAAAGTAAGCATACGATTATTGTGTAAAAATAACCTGATGATTAAATATAAAATGAATTTAGTTGAATTACGCATAAGGCCTCATTTATTAGTTATTATATATAAAATATAGATAATACAAATTAGATCTAGTTGAAAAAGAATTGAAATAAAATGATAAACAATATAGTTTATATAGTATAATTTGTGCTTTGATAAAAAATTCCCTTTTATGAAAAATAAACATAGTTCGTTAAACACAATTAAACAATTGTGGCCATTTATTTCTCCATATAAAAAAGCTTTAATAGCTGCTATTATTGCACTTTTATTAAATGCCGCAACTGATGCAACATTAATTTCACTAACAAAACCGCTATTAGATAATGGATTAATGGATAAAAATTATGGACTTTTAGTCCTTTTTTCAATTGGTATTATTGGTTTAATTACATTACGTGGATTGTCTAATTATTGCTCCACTTATTGCCTTTCGTGGCTATCTGGTAAAGTAGTAACTAAATTTCGTCAATTAATTTTTGATCATTTAGTTAAAAGCCCAACTAGCTTTCTTAATAATAACGCAATTGGAGAGCTGGTAACAGTAATAACTTATAATACTCAATTATTATCGAAAGCATCATCGGATGCCTTGATTATACTTGTTAGAGAAATTGCATATGCTATTGGTTTAGGTATAGTAATGTTTTATGGCAATTGGAAGTTAGCTTCTGTATTAATTGTTGTTGTGCCTATAGTTATTTTTATTGCTCAATTTATTGCAAAAAAATTTCGTCATGCTTTAATTTCTATGCAAAAAAGTATTGGTACCATAACAACCACAGCCGATGAAATGATTAAAGGGCATAAAGAAATCCTTGTATATAATGCTCAAAAATATGAAAAAGAAAACTTTTATACTATAAACGAAATTTTTAGGCGAGGTTTATTGAAGATTGTTTTAGTTTCTGGATTATCCTCACCGATTATCCAATTAGTCGCTACAGCTGCTTTAGGCTTAATATTATTTCTTGTCGCAAATCAAACTTTAGATATTACACCCGGCTCATTTACTGTTGTTTTTTCTGCAATGGTTGCTATGATGAGACCATTAAGAGAATTAACTAGTGTTCACCTTGAGTTACAAAAAGGTTCTGTTGCTTGTGAATCACTATTTGCTCTTTTAGACAATCCTCTAGAAGAAGATAATGGAAAAATTGAATTAAAAGATGTTAAAGATAATATTGTTTTTCGTCATGTAACTTATACCTATCCAAACAATAGTGTGCCATCTTTAAAAGATGTAAGTTTAAAAATTAAGAAAGGTGAAACAGTCGCTTTAGTTGGTCGCTCTGGCGCAGGCAAATCAACAATAGCCAGTTTATTACCAAGATTTTATGATATTGTTGAGGGGGAGATATTAATTGATTCTATCAATATCAAACAATATACTCTAAAATCATTACGTGACCAAATTGGATATGTTTCTCAGCAAGTTCACTTATTTAATGGAACTATTGCAGATAATATTGCTTATGGTGCTAAAAATAGGTATACCAAGCAAGATATTATTGAGGCTGCTAAACAAGCTAATGCAATGGAATTTATTGAAAAATTAGAAAATGGAATTGATACTGAGATTGGCGATAATGGAATTTTGTTGTCTGGAGGACAACGTCAACGAATTGCTATTGCAAGAGTTTTATTACGAAATAACCCAATCCTTATTTTTGATGAAGCGACTTCTGCGTTAGATAATGAGTCGGAAAGATTAGTACAACAAGCAATTGAACATTTGCAAAAAAACAGAACTTCAATCGTCATTGCGCATAGATTATCAACAATTGAAAAGGCAGATCGTATTTTAGTTATTGATGGAGGACAGCTAGTAGAGGATGGGACTCACCAAACTTTGTTATCCCAAAAAGGTATTTATGCCTCAATGTATCAACTACAATTTAACTCTTAATTAAAATTATATTATGAAAAAAAATAATAAAACGATAAATAATGATATTGATCGAGACTTTTCAACGTTACATACGTTCTCTAAGTTATGGCCATATATAACTAAACATAAATTTCTACTCTTTTTTGCAATAATATTATTAATTATAAGTGCATTTGCTGATACATCACTTATTGGATTACTGCAACCTCTGCTAGATAAAGGGTTTGTTGAAAATGATCAGAACTTTTTATTTATGGCACCAATTTATATTTTTGCTTTAGTTTTTCTTCGCGGTGCTGCAAATTATGGATACTCTTATTTTTTATCTTTAATTTCAACTAAAATAGTCCTTAAAATTCGTCAACGACTTTTTAATCATTTTGTTGATGCTCCAGTGAGTTTTTATGATAAGAACTCTACTGGACGATTATTATCGCGTATAACGTATGATACTGATCAAGTGGCCTCATCTTCCTCAGATGCTTTAATTACTATTGTACGTGAATCTGCATTTATTTGTGGCTTATTTTATACAATGTTTATAAATAGTTGGCAATTATCTTTATCTTTGATTTTTATTACACCTATTGTTATTGGTCTAATCTCATTTGTGTCAATAAAGTTCCGAAAAATGGCCAAAAACATGCAGAACTCAATGGGTAATGTCACTATGTCTGTTGAGCAAATGTTAAAAGGTCATAGAGAAATCATTCTTTTTGGTGCTCAAGACGAGGAATCGAATCACTTTGCAAAAGTAAGCAATAAATTTCGAAGAGATACGATGCGTTTAGTGTCTATATCTGCTTTATCAACCCCAATTGTTCAATTAATTATATCGTTTGCCATTGCTTTCGTTTTATTAATGGCGAGTAATCCTGACTTAAATATTACTCCTGGTCAGTTTACCGTTGTATTTTCTTCACTAGTTGCTTTAATGCAACCAATCAAAAGTTTAACAAGTGTCAATGCTGAATTTCAAAAAGGAATGGCTGCATGTCAAACTTTATTTTCGATATTTGATCAACCTATTGAGAAAGACAATGGTAATTTAACTATTGAACGAGTAAAAGGTAATATTGAATTTAAACATGTTTCTTTTACATATGAAACTAGACAAGAACCTGCTTTAAGGGATATTAATTTTACAGTGGAGCATGGTAAAACCATTGCCTTTGTTGGTCGTTCAGGTTCTGGCAAAACGACTATAGCAAGTTTAATTACTCGTTTCTATGATATAAGTGAAGGCGAAATTTTAATTGATAATCATAATATTCAGGATTTAACTCTATATAGTTTACGAGACCAAATTGGCTTAGTTTCTCAAAATGTTCATTTATTCAATGATACCATAGCTAATAATATTGCTTATGGACGAATAGGTGAATATTCACAAAGTCAGATTGAAGAAGCAGCTAAAAAAGCTTATGCGTATGATTTTATAAAAGAACTTGAGAATGGATTCGAAACTATAGTTGGAGAAAATGGAATATTATTATCTGGAGGGCAACGTCAACGTATAGCTATCGCTAGAGCTTTATTGCGTGATAACCCAATATTAATTTTAGATGAAGCAACATCCGCACTTGATTCAGAATCGGAAAAAGCAATACAACAAGCTTTGGAAGAATTACAAAAAGGGCGAACATCAATTGTTATTGCACATCGATTATCGACGATTGAAAAAGCGGATAAAATTCTTGTTATTGATGGTGGCGAAATTATTGAACAAGGAAATCATCAAGAACTATTATCACAAAATGGCTTATATTCAAAACTGTATGAAAGCAATTTAAGTTAGCCGATATTAATTTGCTCAATTTTATTTATATATTTTGAATTAAAACAATTAAAATTAAATAGACTTTTTATGACGAGTTTCATTAAAAGTCTATTTAGTCTAAAAATTATTGATACTTTTTAATAAAACTCTGATATTCATAAGGTTGTCCATCTACAGATAGTATTAAATCATTTATTATTAATGATTGATCAATATCTACTGAATAACCTAGTAATTTACTAAATAAATAGACAATATTTGAAGTATTTATCATTTTGTCATTATTTCTGTAATTTTCTATCTCTTTACAAGGAAAATCATCGTATGTTGAATATATCATTAGTGGCACTTCAAATTGATTACTAAAGTTTTTTGATTTTCTTAATAAACCATGTCCTAAATCAACAATTTCACCATGGTCAGGAGTATAAATCAAAATGAAATTATCCAGATTCACTTTTAAAGTTTTATAAATTTTTTCTATTACTCTATCTGTATGATGAATAGTTAAATCGTATTTATCTCCATTAGGTAAATCTTGCGAATCTAACTGATCATAACCAAGGTTATAAGGTTTATGACTCCCAGCTAAATGAAGAACAATAAAGTTATTCTCATTTTTTTGAAAATTAGTTTCTATTAATTTTTCTGGGAGTTGAAGATCATCTTCCAAATTTTCAATAAATGTATTGCTAAGCTTAGCAATTATTGAATATTTACTACTATGAGCGCCCGATTCTCGTGTTTTTGAAATCCAAGATGTATGGTATTTCTGTATATTTGCCATTTCAATAATATTTTTTTCTTCTAATAAAGGTAATTCATTATTCGGTTTAGCAAATGACAATAACATTGGAATTGAATCTCTTGTTATTGAAGCCGGTGAATGCGCTTGCTCTATTACACAACTATTTTTTTGTGAGAAAATTTTACTCATATTGGGTGTTGTATTCTTTTCGTATCCATAAATGCTATGTCGACCTCTATATGCGGATTCACCTAAAATGAGGATAATATTTTTATATTTCCCATAAAGCATTGATTTATTATTTATTATTGATTGATTATACCTTTCATGTTCAATTACATTAGTATATTTTTCTTTAAACCCAAAATAGGAAGTTAATAATATAGAAGTGTTTCCAATTACCATTGGATATTTCATTCGAATTGATTTATTCAGCGAAAAGAAAGGATCTATTTGAAAGTCTCTAACATGACGTTTATCTGATAAATAATAATAGAACGTATTTTTAAAAAAGAAAAAACAACAAATAAAAATTGTACCCCAATATAAAAATTTATTATTTAGATTGAGTTGAATTTTATTATAGATGGTAAAAGTAAATATTATTGAAAATAGAACTGCCGGAATTATGATAGGAAAGAGTTCTTGTAGAATCATTGTAACACTTTGCTCGGAGTCATTTTCCAAGGCCGATTTTAGAAGTGATTCTGAAATGTATCCATATTTAATACTGAAAAATAATTCAATACCTAAAATAAAGTTGAATACAAGGAATACAGAGTTTCTTATCCTGCCACATTTGTTTTTAATGAGTAGAAAAAGCAAGTATATAAGAAATGTATAACTAAAATTTTTCAAATTTTGAATGTTTATGATGTAAAAACTTATCAAAATAATTAAAAAATAAAAAACGACAAGAAATTTTTGTTTGTTTTGATGGTAAAAATCTATCTTTTTCAATTGATTGAACATAATTCCCTTATACATTTTTAAAAAGCTATTTTATTCCAAACAATTTGATTAGATAAGTTATGTAATGTTTAATTGCTTGAATTATTTTTCCTTTTTTTAAGAATTGCTTTGCATATATCCTATAATCTACAGAGCGCATTTTATTTTTATAGGATTTTAATGATTGATTGCACCAAGGAGTAAAATGTTTGTAGAAACAATAAATATTTTGGGCAATACCGGTATGCTCTTTGTACCAAATTTTTCTTGCACCCGTAAAATGCACAAAATAAGGTAATGTTTGTTTATTATGGAAAAAAGATTCTTTTTCTTGATCATTCATCCAAGTAAATAAATAATTCCATTTTACATCAATATAAGTAACTTGATTTTGTAAAACAATGTTCAGAGCATCTTGATCAGGATATGATAAATTATAATTTTGGGGCGATAATAATATTTGATTAGCTTTATTTTCAGTATCAAACTTTTTCCAATTCTCGGTATTTATGTATAAAAAACCAGAATTAAAATATTTTTCAGATGCTAAATTTAAACGTTTTTTATTTTGTAACATATTATCTGCATCTAAAGAATCGGTTGTAACAGCACACACTACGGAGTCAATATTAACATTCAAAATTGAAGAAATATCGCCAAAGCATAAAATATCCCCATCTAAATAAATGAATTTATCAACATAATCAGGCAATAATCGAGGTACAGATAAGCGAATATACATTGAGCGATTGATATGTGTTATTTTGTCGTTTTGAATATCAGGGTATTTATTCAACTCATCAATAGGAATTGAATAAAGAGTAATTGAACTGCTGATTTCCTGTAATTTGTTTTTCTCTTCTTCTGATACATCATATAGAAAAACATGAAAATGAATATTATGGTGTTTATTATTAAGTATAATTGAAGTTATAGATACACCTACATGTTCAAAATAATTTGAATCTGTACAATATACAATATTAATAATACTATTATTCATTTCAAATACTCACCAATACAATTTTTTTAATATATCATAGCTATTTATCTATTACAAAATAGTTATATAAATATGAAATTGATAGTTAATTTTTTTATCATAATTGGTTATGCTACAATAAATCAAACTTTAAATTCTCGGTATTACTAGAACATGTTAGCAGAAAATCTTTTTATCAGTAAGACTATAACATTATTTAATAACGCTCTGACAGCTTTAGAAACCTTACACATTGCATTTTGTTTTGATGATAATTATGCAATGCCTGCAGGTATTGCAATGTCATCAGTGATAGTAAATAATCCTAATAAGAATCTGGTTTTTCATTTGTTTGCCAATAATGTATCAAATGAAAAAATCGAGCGATTCAATCAGTTAAATAAAGAAAATACTTCGATAATTTGTTATGAAATTAGTAATGAATTTTCGATCAATCCTGATACCTTAGTTTTACATGTTTCTGCTTCAACGTGTCTACGATTCGTTGTTCCGCAAATCTTGAATAAAGTGACTTCTCGTGTTTTATATCTTGATTGTGATGTACTATGTACCAATAATCTTGATGAACTTGTTTCCACTGATTTAACAAATAAGTTTTCAGCCGTTGTCACTGATATTGGTAAAACACAAGAAAAGCAATGTGCGGCTTGCGATATTCCTTATGGGGAATATTTTAATGCAGGTATGATTTATATCAATACGGATATGTGGGTTGAACACAACCTAACTGAAAAAGCATTTAACATGATCAACAGCGGTAAAGTCTATAAATTTGCTGATCAAGATGTATTGAATATTTTAATGCAAGGTCAAACGGTATTTTTACCTAGACATTTTAATACCATTACTGCGCTTACCGTTGGTGGTAATGAAGATAATCTCATTGAAGCCAATACAGCTATCATCCATTATGTAACAGGTAATAAACCTTGGTATCAGCTCTATATTACACCACTTTATCAACATTATATAGCTACTTCGCCATGGGCTAATCAAAAATTATCATTGGCTAATGAAAATGCACCTTCAACCACAAGACGTTATGCAAAATTGTTAGCGAGTAAACATCAATATTTTAAAGCTTTTAAATATTACATTTTATATTTAAAACATAAAGCATTTAAAAAATAATTTATTCTAATAAATAGAAAAATGGTTTTAGTTGTATGGAAAATGATATGAACTATAGTGATAAATTTATAAAAAATACATTAGCTTTGAATAAAAAAGCACAGATAAACGAAGGTTATCATATTGCTTATTGTTTCGATGATAATTATGCAATGCCAGCTGGTTTATCTTTAACGTCTGTTATTGAAAATAACCCAAATATTGAGATTAATTTTCATTTATTTACTAATAATCTTTCGAAACAAAATTTATCTAATTTTGAAACAATAGCCAAACAACTTGATTGCTCCATAACTTGTTATGAAATAGATAGTAATTTTTCAGTAAATTCTGACACATTAGTTTTAGGAATATCAATTGCAACATGTTTGAGATTTATTGTTCCTGAAGTTTTACAAAAAATAACAAGCAGAGTTTTATATTTAGATTGTGATACCTTATGTGTTGGTAGTTTAGATTTCCTTTTCAATATTGATTTAAATAATAAAATAGCAGCGGTAGTACCAGATGCGGAGTATATGCAAAATGGCCAAGGTAAAAAGTATGGTATTCCTAATGGTGAATATTTTAATGCTGGCGTAATTTATTTTAATACATTATTGTGGAATGAAAATAAATTAACAGAAAAAACTTTTGAACTTATTAATGATGGAAACGTATATACATTTGCTGATCAAGATGTTTTAAATATTGTTATGAAAGAAAATACATTACTACTGCCTTCTGATTTTAATAATCTAACGGCTTTGACTGTAAATGGAAATGAGGACGCTAAAGTTGATAAAACGACTAAAATAATACACTATATAACTAAAAATAAACCTTGGCATCAACCTTATAGAACTGATTTTTTTGATCATTATTTTGTTAATTCACCTTGGAAAGGTATGTTATTACCTTTGTATAATGATAACAAAACCTCTTCAATTCGAGCTTATTCAAAGCTAATGTTTAAGCAAAAAAAATATCTATCAGGAATAAAGCACTATATTTTTTATTTAAAAACTAAATTGAAAAAGTGATAGTAGTTGAATAATCCTAATTTTTGAGCTTATTTTGTTTATTGATTTGAAAAATTAATCTATTTCTAACTAAGCTTTTTCTTTACCATGAATATTCTTGTATATATTTTTGCTTTCGTTATTGTTATAGTATAGATAATTATTATGATAGTTAATTGTTCAATCACATGACAATAATTTCATCTCAAATATATAATTATTTTATTTTTTCAAACATTAACTTATTTCTTAAATAAATTTTCCAGTGTTAAATACATATTGGGCTTATCTATTAATTTGGTGCATTTTAAGTGATTGATGATTTTTCAGAGAACGGCTTGCTTGCTAAAGCTATTGATGGATTTGTGGCAAGAGAGCCTCAGCGCAATATGGCGATTAAAGTTTCTGAATCGATAAAAGACCAACATTCTCTGGTGGTGGAAGCGGGAACCGGAACAGGCAAAACATTTGCTTATTTAGTGCCAGCTTTGCGTAGTGAGAAAAAAACAATTCTTTCAACGGGATCGAAAAATTTACAAGAACAACTCTTTAGTAAAGATCTACCTATTATAAAAAAAGCCCTTAATTACACAGGAAAAATATCACTCCTTAAGGGGCGAGCTAATTATCTTTGTTTAGAGCGGTTGTATCATCAATATGCAGGCGCAGGCGATCTTGATAAAGATTTACGCGTCGATCTTGTTCGAGTTAAAAATTGGTCAATTAAAACTAAAGATGGTGATATTAGTAAATGTACAACTGTAACTGAAGACAATCCTGTTTGGTCAATTTTAACCAGTACTAACGATAATTGTTTAGGGAGTGACTGCGAACATTACAATGATTGCTATGTTGTCAAAGCGCGTAAGCGAGCATTGAACGCAGATGTTGTCGTGGTGAATCATCATCTTTTTTTAGCGGATGTAGTGGTAAAAGACACGGGGTTTGGAGAACTTATTCCTAAAGCGGATGTCATGATTTTTGATGAAGCGCACCAGTTACCCGATCTAGCTTGTCACTACTTTGGCCAACAGTTAACCAGTCGGCAATTGTTCGATCTGGCTAAAGAGATCAATCTTGTTTATCGCACTGAAGTAAAAGATATGGCACAATTACAGCAATGTGCGGATAAACTTCAAAAATGCACACAAGATCTACGATTAGTCATCAGCCAACAATCACCAAAAGGGAACTTACGCTATTTATTCAATCAAAAAGCAGTAAAAAATGAGTTATCTTATCTGGTTGATGCTTTAAACTTTTGTCATGAAGTTTTATTACTAGCTGTGGGACGATCATCAACTTTAGATAATTGTTTTGAAAGAATAAATCAATACCATGCTCTTTTGAGTCGATTACAGCAGACAAATATAACAGGCTTTAGTTATTGGTATGAAAGCACTAATAACTATTTTGTTTTTGCTTTGACTCCATTATCAGTAGCTGACAAATTCACTCAATTGATTGCTGAACGTGATGGAAGTTGGATTTTTACTTCTGCAACACTATCGGTTGATAATCGATTGGACTATTTTACTAAACGTTTAGGCTTAGATAATGCAGAGTCGCTCATTCTAGAAAGTCCATTTGATTATGAAAATCAAACTATTATGTGTGTTCCACGCTATATTCCTTCACCAAATGAACAAGGGAATGCACAGAAATTAATCGATATTCTTTTGCCTGTTATTGAAGCTAATCAAGGGCGTTGTTTCTTTTTATGCACTTCCTATGCAATGATGAATGCACTAGCCAAACAATTTCGAGAATTAACTACTTTGCCGGTATTGGTTCAAGGCGAAACCAGTAAAGTTAAATTGTTGGAGCAATTTATTCATAAAGGTAATGCATTACTGATTGCGACCAGTAGCTTTTGGGAAGGTATTGATGTTAGGGGAGACACCCTCTCATGTGTTATCATAGATAAATTACCTTTTACGTCGCCAGATGATCCTCTAATTAAAGCCCGTATGGAAGATTGTCAAATGCAAGGGGGCGATGCATTTAATGAAGTTCAATTACCTGAAGCTGTAATTACATTAAAACAAGGTGTTGGGCGATTGATACGCCACCATAACGATCGAGGTGCAATTATCATTTGTGATAATCGATTAGTGATGCGAGCTTATGGTGCAACATTTATTAATAGCTTGCCACCTTCGCCAAGGACACGTGATATAAATAAGGTGATAAATTTTTTATTAGCTAAAAGTTAATTACAAAAATAAATTATTTTGGGAAAAAAATGAGTACTATTTTAGCCATTGATACCGCTACAGAAGCTTGCTCTGTTGCATTACTCTATTGTAATGAAATCACATATGATTTTAAAATTTCTGCCCGTGATCATACTAAGCAGATCTTACCTATGATTGACAATCTTTTAAAACAATCGGATTGCTCACTTTCTCAGGTAGATGCTGTAGCCTTTGGGGCAGGTCCTGGTAGTTTTACTGGTGTTAGAATTGGTATAGGTGTAGCGCAAGGATTAGCACTCGGTATTGATAAACCAATGATAGGGGTTTCAACCTTAATGACATTAGCTCAGGGGGTATATCGTACCAAACAGATAACAAATGTTATTCCTGCGATAGATGCCAGAATGAATGAAGTCTATTTAGGTCAATATCAATACATTGATGACCATTGGCAAGCAATTATTCCAGAGTGTGTCATTGCGCCAGAAAAAGTAATTGATAAAGTTCAAGATATTCGTAATGATAGTTATAGTGCTGGTACTGGATGGCAAACTTATCCAGATATGCTGAAAAATATTCACACAAGCGATATTTTGTTACCACATGCTCAGGATTTAATTGTCATAGCCAATAAGAAGTGGCAAAAAAATGAATGGGTTAGTGTTGAAAATGCTGAGCCAACCTATTTGCGTAATGAAGTTACATGGCAAAAACTGTCTGGCCGTTAAAAACAAAAAGCCACCTAATGGTGGCTAAATGAATCTCAAAAAACTATGATCGCTTACTCGCTAAATAGTCCTAAATGCTCCTTAGCATAAGCTTCAAAATCAGTGCAACCGCCAATTGGCTTTTCATCAATAAAAATTTGAGGAACTGTTTCTACTGGTTTGCCAACACTTTTAGAAAGATCTTCTTTAGTAATGCCTTCAGCATTAATATCGATATAACGATAAGAAAAATCATCACGTTCTTTAGACAGTTTTTCAGCTAACTCTTTAGCTCGAACACAATATGGACAACCTTGACGACCAAAAATTACAGTATACATTTTTCACCTCTGATAAATTATTTTTTGAATATATAGATACTATACTTGACCTTTTTAGAAAAAAAAGCAGTTAAATATAGTTGTTTTAATAGATTATATCTATTGATACTATGAGTTCATTATAAAGATCGTCTGTAAAAGAGATAACTTTAATATGTTTCTTTTTTTCGTAGTATTTATTGGGTTAATTCATTATAACGTTCCGTAACCTGAAATTTTTTATATCCTATTATTAGACTTTTATAAAAATGAAATAGTACATAACCTATTGGTTAAAAAAAATTATCAAAACGGTACAACTAAAATAAAACTAATGAGTGGAGTTGAATCTTCAAAAAATTTTTAATTGTTGTAAAAAAGTTTCAGGTTAACTATACGTTTCAGTATAAATTAGATATATATGCTTGGCAACTTCATTCATCAACTGTATTGGGTTCGTTTGGTGAGAGATTGTAACGCACACTCTATGACGATCTAAAAATATCTTTAAAAATGGTTAAATAAAAAATGCTTTAGATAAGTAATTTAAGCAACCTTGATAAGAATAGATGAATAATATCTTTTATTAACAAGTTTATTGCTACTTACACTTAAAAAATACTCTAATAAACTACAGATAAACTGTAATGACATAATAAAGATTTTTTATTATATTAATTGAGAATCAACCGCTATAATTTATTTTAATAAAAAAACTGGATACAGATATGTTAAAGAAATTATTATTGATGGTAATCATTTTTCCCGCCACATTATTTGCCGCTCAAAAAGAGTGCCCAGTTAAACCAAGCTATAACATCGCAATAACCAAAGAAAGTGTTCATATTTTCAATAAAAAAAATGATTTAATGATCAAATCTAACGGAGAAGTAGTATTTAATGAAAAAACCGTTTTACTGCAACCTCCCCTCGAAAAACAAACCCAAAAATTACAGACAGATTTGCGACGACAATTACCAAAATTGGAACAAGAAGCATTAAGCCTTTTATCAGAAGTTAAAATAACATTTGAAAATGCGATAAAAAATAAATTAGGTAACGATAATGAACTGCATCGTGAGTTAAATAAATTATATAAAAGATTAGTCAAATTACTCCATAAATCTATAACATCAGAAAGTGGTAATACTCAATTTTATTACCAAAATTTTAATAATTTAAAAAAAGATGGTGAGGATATAGGTACGCATATTTTTTATAATGTAGTAGGGGGTAGCATTATAAATTTTGATTTTTTTAAAAATTATGGCGCAATAAAACAGATCTCAAAAAATGAATGGAAAGCTCAGAAGCCTAAACTAAAAGCTTTTGATGCTCATATTTGTTCCGTTATCACTGATATTGATGGTCAATATCAACAAATATTAACTCAACTTAACCAATCAACTTATAAGTGAATAGACATTAATAAAAACTTTTGCGAAAATAACTCACTATTATCAATCCAGTTGAAGATGCACAAGTTTATGACAGCCAATATTATTGATGGAAAATTTTTAGCGAAGCAAATCAGAGATGATATTGCTAATAAGGTAAAACAACGAATTGAAAAAGGATTATCTGTTCCAGGGCTTGCTGTAGTGCAGGTGGGGTCAGATCCAGCCTCAAAAATTTATGTTAGAAATAAGCAAAAGGCCTGTGATGATGTCGGATTTGCTTCTTTTTCTTATGATTTTCCCACTTCCACAACAGAAGAGTTATTAACTCTTATTGATAAACTTAATCAACGTGATGATGTCCATGGTATTTTAGTTCAGCTTCCTTTACCAGATAATATTGATAAAACTAAAGTCCTTGAACGTATACATCCTAGTAAAGATGTTGATGGTTTTCATCCCTATAATATTGGTCATTTACTACAACGAGATCCGCTTTTACGTCCATGTACCCCTTATGGTGTGGTTAAAATGTTAGAATCAACGGGTATTAATTTAGCTGGATTAAATGCCACCGTTGTGGGAGCTTCAAGTATTGTTGGTCGCCCTATGGCACTTGAGCTTTTATTACTAGGTTGCACAACAACGATTACTCATAGTCGTACCGTGGATTTAGCTAAACATGTCAGCAATGCTGATATTGTTGTTGCAGGCGTTGGTATTGCCAATTATGTTAAAGGTGAATGGATCAAACCAGGGGCTATTGTGATTGATGTCGGTATCAATCGATTACCCGACGGTAAACTCGCTGGGGATGTTGAATTTGAAACCGCCGTTGAACGTGCAGGTTGGATAACTCCAGTTCCTGGTGGTGTTGGTCCTATGACGGTTGCAATGTTAATGAGTAACACGCTTGAAGCATGTGAAAAATTTGGCAAATAAATAGAGAATCATTCTTTTAGTTTTTGATTTGTAAGTGTAAGTTAAAAAATGCAAATAATAAGGAACATTTTATGATTATATTTCACACTTCTTTAGGTGATATAAAAATTGATACTTTTGACGATAAAGCGCCAGAAACAGTTAAAAATTTTGTTGAATATTGCCAAGAAGGTTTCTACAACAATACGATCTTCCATCGCGTCATTAATAATTTTATGATTCAAGGCGGTGGTTTTGAACCTGGTATGAAGCAGAAAAAAACCAAGGCTCCGATCAAAAACGAAGCGGATAATGGCTTGAAAAATAATCGTGGTACTTTAGCCATGGCTCGCACATCCGATCCTCATTCTGCTACTGCGCAATTTTTTATTAATGTCGTTGATAATGATTATTTAAATTATCGTTCATCAGACATTAATGGTTATGGTTATTGTGTTTTTGCGCAAGTGGTTGATGGTATGGACGTGGTTGATAAAATTAAAGAAGTAAAAACAGGGCGCAGTGGTATGCATTCAGATGTGCCTGTTGAAGATGTAATCATTAAGAGTGTAACGGTTGAATAATTCAATTCGTTATTTTATTGCCGATATTCATCTAACGGATAATGAGCCTGCTTCAGGTTATTTTAATATAACCGCAGGCTTTTTATCTTTCTTAGAGAGCCTACCTGATTGCTGTGAACTCTATATTCTTGGTGATTTATTTGACTACTGGATAGGTGATGATGTGGATTCAAAGTTACATCAACAAATTTCACTTGCGTTGCGATCACTAACAGAACGTCAAATTAAAACCTATTTTGTTCATGGTAACCGCGATTTCCTATTAGGCGAAAGATATGCTAAATCATGTAATATGACGATTTTAGCGGATATTAACTGTTTACCTAATTCATATAGTAATATCCTCTTTTTACATGGTGACTTATTATGCACGGATGATCCACAGTATCAAAAATTTCGTAAGATCATGCATAAAAAATGGTTACAAAAACTTTTCTTGAAACTTCCGCTGTTTATTCGTTTAAAGATTGCAGGCAAATTGCGACAAAAGAGTAGTTTACACAATCAAATTAAATCAGAAAGTATTATGGATGTGAATCAACAAGCTGTTGAAAAGATGATGAGTAAATATAATGCCAATATTATGGTACATGGTCATACACATAAGCCAGCGACACATCAATTTTTAATTGATGGTAAACCTGCTAGTCGATTGGTATTAGGTGCTTGGCATGATGGCGTATCTTACATTAAACAAGACAGTAATTGTGATACGTTGCAGCTTTATAACCACTCTTTTAAATAATCACTTTGTAAAATGTTTTGAGTTTCCCCATGAGCCAGTAATTTTCCCTGTTCTAAAATAACCACATAGTTCGCTATACGTTTAACTTCATTAATATTATGAGTGACATAAATGATCGGCATTTTTAACTCGTTAACTAATATATCAATGTAGCTTAATAGCTCTTTTTTTCTTGGCATATCTAATGCCGATAATGGCTCATCCATTAATAATAATTGGGGATTGGTTAATAACGCCCGACCAATTGCCACTCGTTGTTTTTCACCACCAGATAACATCGCCGGGTAGCGTTTTAATAAGTGGTTAACGTTGAGTACTTCAATAATTTCATTGAATTTTTGTTGATTAATCTTCTTTGCACCATAAGTGAGATTCTTTAATACTCTCAAGTGAGGAAAAAGTAAAGCATCTTGAAAAACAGTACCAATATTCCTTTGTTCTGGGGGAACAAAGATATTTTGTTTAGTGGCAACTAATGTCACATTATTGAGTGAAATTTTGCCTTGATCCGGTTTAATCAAACCATTTATTAAGTTTATTAATGTTGATTTTCCCGCACCTGAAACACCTAAAATAGCTGTCACACCTTGACAGGGAATGGTTTGCTTGAATTCAAAGGAAAAAGTGGCCAATTGTTTAATAACATCTATATTTATCATCATTTATTGTTCCAATAATTTCCTTTTATGCCAGCGGTTTAACATTTCTGATAAAAATAGCGCAACCAACGATAGCGCAATTGAAATAATGCAAAGTCTTAAAGCTGCATTTTCTCCATTAGGCATTTGCAATAATGTATACATTGCCAGGGGGAGGGTTCTCGTTTCACCTTGAATATTCGATACAAATGTAATAGTAGCCCCAAATTCGCCAAGACAACGCGCGAAACCTAGCACTGTGCCCATTAAAATACCAGGAAAAGCCAAAGGCAGTGTGATTGTCATAAAGACTCGTAAAGGGTTTGCACCTAATGTCCGTGCGACATTTTCCAAACGTGAATCAATCGATTCTATTGCTAAACGAATTGAGCGAACCAGTAATGGAAAAGCCACCACAGCAGAAGCTAATGCAGCACCTTGCCAGTTAAAACTAAAGCTAATATTCAAATAGTGGTTTAACCAATTACCGATGATACCGTTACGCCCCATCGTTAATAGCAATAAATAACCAAGTACTACCGGCGGTAAAACTAAAGGCAAATGTATAATGCTATCAAAAAGCGATTTCCCATAAAATTGACATCTGGCTAAAATCCAAGCGGTTAAAATACCAATAGGCAAACTAAATAAAATGGCTGCTCCAGCTATTTTTAGACTAAGTAGCAATGTTTGCCATTCATATACGGTCATTATCATAATAATTCGTTGCTATTTTGTTACAAATCCGTATTTTTCAAAAATCATTTTTGCTTGTGGTGATTTTAAATATTGGTAAAAATCGTTTGCTTCTGGTTTTAATAAAGTAATGGGATACTCAATAGAAGTAAAAGTTTCGGTAGGAAAGATACCAACAATTTTTACTTTATCACTTACTTTTGCATCAGTACTATAAACAATACCCAGTGCTGCTTCATTACGTTCAACCAACATCAATGCATCACGAACATTACTCGCAGGGGCAAATTGTGGTGCAAGTTTGTCAAATACACCTAAATGAGTTAATGACTCTTTAGCATAAAGCCCCGCTGGAACATGATCGGGATCACCTATTGCTATCCTTTCTCCTTTAGGAAGGATCTCATTCCAATTGGTATTCATGTTAATGTCAACTTTGTCTAGTTTTGATTGTGCCGGTGCAATCAAAACTAATGCATTTTTGAGTAAATCTTCTTTATCTTTAATTAATTTATTTTCAATAAGGTAGGTCATCCATTTTTGGTCGGCCGACATAAAAATATCGGCAGGAGCACCTTGTTGAATTTGCTTGGCTAAAACCGAAGATGAAGCAAATGAAAAAACGACTTCAACATTTTTATGATCTGCTTTATATTCTGAAGCGATATCTTGCATCGCATTCGTTAATGACGCAGCTGCAAATACCGTAACTTTTTCAAGTGCCTGTGCTGTAAAAGTGAATATTAAAGTCGTTAAAGCAAAAATTAATATAGAGATTTTTTTCATTCTATTCCTCACTACCAAAGATAATTGATCGTAATTAGTTAATAATGTACGTTATGATTATTTTACTAATGCTCAATGTTTTTTATTTAGAAAATATGAAAACTGAATCATAGTGTAAAACATAGTAACATTTCGTTATATAAAATAAAACATATCGATGTAATCGAGCGTATTGATAATAAACAAATACATTAGCAAAAATCTAATTTTGTATCACTTAGGTAATAAGGTTGTTAGGATAGAATTTATCTAATTGATTTATCAATTTTCTTTGCCAAAGAAAGAATTATTTCTCACAAATTTTGTAGGAAGCAATAAAAGGGTCTACAATACCTAAATTGTTTTTTAATAGAGCTATTTTAAAGTTTATCAAGGTATACAAATGATCCTCTCGCCCGATATTTTGTTAACACTCAATTTGAACCAACAACTCTTTATTGATCCAAGGCGTATTGCTTTACTCAAAGCCATTGAAAAAACAGGTTCATTAAGCCAAGCTGCCAAACAAATAGGGTTGAGTTATAAAACGGCTTGGGATGCAATAAGTGAAATTAATAGACTGACAACCAAGCCTTTTTTAATTACCGCAACTGGTGGTAAAAATGGTGGTGGTACTAAATTAAGTTCCTATGCAGTAAGATTTATTCAACTTTACGATCTTTTAACCCACTTACAACATAACGCTTTTAATATATTAAATGATGATAATGTACCTCTAGATGATATTTTAAAAGCTACCGCAAGATTATCATTACAAACCAGTGCTCGAAATCAATTGTATGGTAGTGTTAAACACATTGAAACAAACCATGTTGCCGGATATGTTACGGTTAAATTAAGCGATAACCAAACAGAATTAAAAGGTTACATCACTCAACAAAGTATTGAAAGATTAAAGCTAAGTGTGGATAAAACGGTACTTCTGCTAATCAAAGCCCCCTTAATTGAGTTAAATGATGCCAATGAAAATAGTTTATCAGTTAAGGTTGAAACCATAAAAACCGATGGTGAATGGACTGAAATTGAATTTACATTGCCATCGGGTATAAAACTTTATGCAAGTAAATTAACCCAAGAAGTCAAGCAGTATGATTTATACAAAGATAAACCGCTAACAATATCAATTCATCCTCAGCATATTATTGTTGCCACATTAGTTTAGTAAAACGAGGTCATTATGTTAACCATTGAAAATGCTCACTACAAGATTAGTGACTATAAAGTTTTCACCATTGAATCACTCACTATCAGTCCAGGACAAAGTATTGCTTTTGTTGGCCGTAATGGCAGTGGAAAGTCTGTACTAGCTAAAGCACTTGCGGGCGAACAAAAATTATTATCGGGTCGAGTGATTAATCAATTTGAATCCGTAGCCTATATTTCGTTTGAACAGTTACAAAAGTTAATTGAAGAGGAATGGCAACGCAATAATACCGATATGCTTAGTGAAGGTGAAAATGATACAGGATTAACCACTCAACAAATTATTCAAGAAAATAATAAAGACGAAAAACTTTGTCTCAAACTTGCAGAACAATTTGGAATAAGTCATCTGTTAAATCGGCGATTTAAATATCTTTCCACAGGTGAAACGCGTAAAACACTCATCTGTCGAATGTTAATGTTAAATCCTCAATTATTAATATTAGACGAACCGTTTGATGGTTTAGATATCTTATCGCGGGAAAATTTAGCAGAAAAACTGGGTCAATTAGCCAAACAAGGCATTTCAATAGTATTGGTTTTGAATAGATTTAATGAAATTCCAACCTTTATTGAAAATATTGGTCTTCTTGTAGATTGTCAGCTATTGAAATTTGGAACTAAAGCAACCATATTAAACGATGAAATAGTTAAGCAACTAGCAGATTTAGAAAACCTGCCCAATATGCCGTTACCCGAAGCAGACGAACCACCAATTCAATTAGCCGATCAATTAGAACGTGTAAGCTTAAATAATGTTTATATTCAATACGATGATAAATTTATCATTAATGGATTAACATGGCAGGTAAAAGCCAATGAGAATTGGCAAATTGTCGGGCCGAATGGTGCAGGAAAATCCACGCTATTGAGCTTAATAACAGGGGATCATCCACAAGGTTATTGTAATGATCTTACTTTATTTGGTCGCAGACGTGGTTCCGGAGAAACCATTTGGGATATTAAACGGCACATTGGTTATGTAAGCAGCAGTTTGCATCTCGATTATCGTGTAAGTTCCAGCGTTAAAGCTGTGTTAATTTCTGGATATTTTGATTCGATTGGGGTATATCAAGCCGCTAGTGATAGGCAAGCGAAATTAGCTGATGAATGGTTACATCTATTGGGTCTGAAAGATCATGCTGATAAGCCTTTTCAATCATTATCATGGGGACAGCAAAGATTAATATTGATAGCAAGAGCATTGGTTAAACATCCAACACTACTTATTTTAGATGAGCCTTTACAAGGGTTAGATCATCTTAATCGAGAGTTAGTAAAATGTTGGATAGATCGCTTAATAGAGGAAGGGCACACACAACTGTTATTTGTATCTCATCATGTGGAAGATGCTCCAAAATGCATCACTCATCGATTAATATTTGTGCCTAACTTCGATCATAGCTATCAATATAAATTTGAAGTACTGAATTAGTTATTAGTTTTTAACTATTAAAATCGATTTAAAAAATAGGAATAACCTTAAAAAAAAAGGTGTTTTTATTAAGGATTTTTTGCTTGATCTTTGAAAAAAGTTTATAGCAATTATACTTAGAGAGTTATCCCCGTTGCCTGTGGATAACTCTGTGAGTAGTTTATTGAAAACAGCTCAGAAGCCAATAGCTATCAGGTTTTAAGTTGGTTTGGTCACATGTTAGTCATGATTTACATTATTGTTATTTATCAATGTGTTATATTAAATCAAGCTGCTGTTTCCGAACTAATCTGATAAGCGTTTTTGTTAACTGAACAAAAAATATAAGATTTTAAAAGGTCAAGCCTTTTTGGGGATAATTTTTATTAATAGGTAAAATATTAGGTTACGATGTAATGAAAAAATTTAAATTGTGTTCCGAATTCAAACCTGCTGGGGATCAACCAGAAGCAATAAAAAGGATTAATCAAAATCTTGATGATGGAATTGCACATCAAACATTATTAGGTGTAACTGGATCGGGTAAAACGTTCACTATGGCAAACGTTATTGCCCATCATAATCGCCCGACAATTATTCTTGCGCCAAACAAAACATTGGCAGCTCAATTATACGGTGAAATGAAAGCTTTTTTCCCTGAGAACGCTGTTGAGTATTTTGTTTCTTATTATGACTATTATCAGCCAGAGTCTTATGTGCCTTCAACCGATACATTTATTGAAAAAGATGCATCGATTAATGAACACATTGAACAAATGCGTTTGTCCGCAACCAAATCATTACTTGAACGTCGTGATGTTGTGATCGTTGCCTCCGTGTCCGCTATCTATGGATTAGGTGCGCCTGAGACCTATATGTCAATGATATTGCATTTAACTAAAGGTACGATAACCGATCAACGAGCAATCCTAACCCGTCTTGCTGAACTACAATATACGCGTAATGAAATTGGTTTTAGCCGAGGTACGTTTCGGGTTCGTGGCGATGTGATTGATATTTTTCCTGCTGACTCAGATGAACTTGCGGTGCGCGTTGAGCTGTTTGATGATGAAGTTGATCGGATTGTGATGTTCGATCCTTTAACGGGGAGTGCTGTGAATGAAGTATCACGTATTACCATCTATCCAAAAACTCACTACGTGACACCTAGAAACATTATGGACAATGCGATAGCACAAATTAAGCAGGAACTAAAAGAGCGTCAAAAGGTACTTCTTGATAATAATCGCCTTTTAGAAGAGCAACGATTAACGCAACGTACACTCTTTGATATTGAGATGATGACAGAGCTTGGTTATTGTTCGGGGATCGAAAATTATTCGCGTTTTCTATCACAGCGTAATCCAGGCGATCCACCTGCAACGTTATTTGATTATTTACCAGCAGATGGGTTACTGTTTATTGACGAATCGCATGTGGCCATTCCACAGCTTGGAGCCATGTACAATGGTGACCGATCACGTAAACTGAATCTGGTTGAGTATGGATTTCGTTTACCATCGGCGTTAGATAATAGACCTTTAAAGTTTTCTGAATTCGAAAATATTATGCCACAAACGATATACGTATCGGCAACACCCGCGACCTATGAAATTGAAAAATCTGGGGGCGAAATCATTGAACAAGTCGTGAGGCCAACAGGTTTATTGGATCCCATTATCGAAGTTAGACCCGTTGCGACACAAGTGGATGATCTCTTATCGGAAATTAAACTCCGTATTAATAAGGATGAGCGAGTTTTGGTCACTACATTGACTAAACGAATGTCAGAAAACTTAACGGATTATTTATCTGAACATAATGTGAATGTTAAATATTTACATTCAGATATCAATACCGTTGAACGAATGGAAATAATTCGTGACTTACGTCTTGGTAAAGTCGATGTATTAGTGGGCATTAACTTATTGCGTGAAGGATTAGATATTCCTGAAGTCTCACTGGTTGCCATTTTAGATGCTGATCGGGAAGGCTTTTTGCGTTCTGAGAGTTCATTGATTCAAACCGTTGGTCGAGCAGCGCGTAATGTGAATGGGAAAGCAATTTTATATGCTGATAAAATTACCCCCGCAATGCAGAAAACGATTGACGAAACGGCTCGACGCCGTAAAAAGCAGCAGGATTTTAATACTAATCACGGTATAACACCTAAATCAGTACGCAAAGAAATTAAAGATATTTTGGACGCAGGATTGAGCACTAAAAAAGCAACAGCTAAAATACAGGCGTTTGAACCAAATAAACCGTATAATTATGTGTCGGTTAAAGATGTACAAGCAAGAGTTAAAGAGCTTGAAGCAATGATGTACGAAGCTGCGCAAAATCTGGAGTTTGAAAAAGCGGGTGTATTACGTGACGAGATCAAAAAATTACGTGCAGATTTTATTAAAGTATCTTAGTTAATCATCGAACAAGGAAATCATGATGACAATTATTCGAATTGACCCACAAGATCGTTGGTCAGAAGCAGTGATTCACAATAATGTTATATATTACACTAGTGTGCCAAGCAATTTAATCCATGACGCTTATGAGCAGACTAAAAGTGCCCTAGCAGAAATCGATAAAATTTTAGTCAGTGCCGACAGTGACAAAAGTCATATTTTAGATGTGACGATATTTTTAGTAAATAAAAGTGATTTTGGAGCGATGAATAAAGCTTGGGACGAGTGGGTTGCTAAAGGATCCGCGCCTGTGCGGTGTACCGTACAGGCTGGCTTAATGAACCCTGATTACTTAGTCGAAATAAAAATCATTGCCGCTATAAAAAAATAAAGTTCCACAATTCCGCCATTAAAGATGGCGGATCCCTTTTAAACGGTCTGTTTACCTACTTAAATCTTCAGAAATAAAATCTTTTTCTATGAGTAAAATGGTCGAATTTTTTAACTTTGATATTTCAAATCATGGTTATTCTTATCCCCATAAGATAAAATTTGGTGTATACTTCAACAACATAATAATTTATATACACATATAATTTTATATGCATATTCAACCTAAAATTGCCATTGTAATGGGCTCCAAAAGTGATTGGGCAACCATGCAACATGCTGCCGATATTCTTGACGCTTTAGCTATCAATTATCATGTCGAAATTGTTTCCGCTCATCGAACTCCAGATAAATTATTTCAATTTGCACAAGAAGCCAAACAACGAGGTTTTGATGTCATTATTGCCGGAGCAGGTGGTGCGGCGCATTTGCCTGGTATGTTAGCGGCGAAAACCTTAGTACCAGTATTAGGTGTACCTGTTCAAAGTGCAGCCTTAAACGGTGTTGATAGTCTCTATTCTATTGTACAGATGCCAAAAGGTATACCTGTTGGAACACTGGCTATTGGTAAAGCAGGTGCAGCCAACGCAGCACTATTAGCAGCGCAAATTCTTGCTTTACATAACCAAGAGCTCTATCAACGTTTAACCACTTGGCGATTAAGTCAAACAGATGAAGTATTAAATAATCCCGATCCAAGAGTAGATGCTTAAAATGACGATTAAATCAGTTTGTGTTTTAGGGAATGGTCAATTAGGCCGGATGTTAAAACAAGCAGGTGAACCATTAGGCGTTCATGTATTTCCTGTTGGTTTAGATGTTGATCCAACAACTATCCCATACCAACAATCGGTCATTACAGCCGAGATTGAACGCTGGCCAGATACCCCTTTTACTCAAATTTTAGCTAATCATTCTCATTTCATTAATCGAGATATTTTTCCGATTATTGCTGATCGACTAACCCAAAAACAGCTATTTGATGAACTAGGTTTACCTACTGCTAAATGGTCATTATTAGAGGATCCGCAAAATTGGACAAAATTATTTGCAGAGCTTGGTGAATTGTTAATTGTCAAACGTCGAACTGGAGGATACGATGGTCGAGGACAATGGCGTATCACTAATCAAAGCGATATAACCGTACCTGATGATATATACCATAATGCGATTGTAGAACAGGCTATCGCTTTTGAAAAAGAGATCTCCTTAGTTGGAGCACGTAACGGAAAAGGTGAAACTGTTTTTTATCCGCTGACGAATAATTTGCATCAAGACGGTATTTTAAAAATGAGTGTCGCTATCCCTAACCAATACCCAATATTACAAGCTAAAGCAGAAAAAATGCTAAAAGCTATTATGGATAAACTTAATTATATTGGTGTAATGGCAATGGAATGTTTTGTCATGGGCGATAACTTATTGATTAATGAATTAGCGCCAAGGGTACATAATAGTGGACATTGGACACAAAATGGAGCTTCTATTAGTCAATTTGAGTTACATTTGCGGGCGATATTGGCATTACCACTCCCACAACCGAATGTATTTGCGCCATCGGTTATGATCAACCTTGTTGGGACTCAATTAAACCTAAATTGGTTGTCTGTTGATTTAGTTCATCTACATTGGTATGAAAAAGAAGTTAGAGCAGGTCGTAAAGTTGGGCATCTAAATTTAACTCACAATCAACCAGAGAAATTGAAACACTCTTTATCTCTTTTAACACCACTTTTACCGGATGAGTATCAATCATCGATTGAATGGGCAAAAAAACAATTGTTGTAGTTTAAATACAAAGGATTGAATATGGTAGACTTTTCAAAAAAAATCAATTATCAACGTGATGCAAGTAAAGCATACGAGGTTTTAACTGATCCCTATTCAATCGTTCGCCAGTTTGAGAGTGATCGAGGAAGAATAATCAATTCCGCTGCGATAAGACGTTTGCAACAAAAAACACAAGTCTTTCCTCTAGAAAGAAACTCTGTTGTTAGAACTCGTCTTACTCACTCAATGGAAGTTCAACAAGTCGGTCGATATATTGTTAAAGAAATCATCCATCGACTAAGCAAATCAAAAAAACTTAAAACCTATGGGTTTGATAATATTGTTACCTCGATTGAAAGTTTAGTTGAAATGGCTTGCTTAATGCATGATATTGGCAATCCGCCATTTGGCCATTTTGGTGAAAAAGCAATAAATCACTGGTTTGTTAAACAGTTAGGTGTGGATGTTCAACCAAAATATTCCGTACTTCAACCCCAAGAGTCGGATGATGAGACGATTAAAAAACTAAAAATTAAAATTCGTCGTGATTTATCCAACTTTGAAGGTAATGCTCAAGCCATAAGGTTAGTGCATAGTATCCAAAGATTAAATCTCACTTATTCACAAGTCGCCTCAATATTAAAGTACACTAAACCTGCTTATTTGCCCAAAGAAGATATACCTACAGAGTTTTCTTATTTAATGAAAAAACCTGGTTATTATTTGTCTGAAGAGCCGTTTATAAAAAAATTATCTAACCAACTGGAAATTCAGCCATTTCATCGTTATCCACTCACTTATATTATGGAAGCTGCGGACGATATCTCTTATTGTATAGCGGATCTTGAAGATGCAGTAGAAAAGAAACTCTTTACGGTTCAACAGCTCTATCACTATTTAGAAAAAGCTTGGGGGAATATTAAAGAGGGTGATTTATTTGACAAAGTAGTAAAACGTCCATACGTTAATCTGGAGCAAAAAAAATTTAACTCAATTGCTATTGGGCAATTTTTTATGTATCTACGAGTGAATACCATTAGTAAACTTGTTTACCATGCTGCTGAACGCTTTGTTGAAAATATTGAAGACATCTATCATGGTTCGTTTAATCATGCATTATTGGAAGATCATGGCGCCGAATATCAATTATTAAAAATATTTAAAAGAGTGGGTGTCGAACATGTTTTTAATCATGAATCAGTAGAAAATATAGAATTGCAAGGTTATCGTATTATCAGTGGATTATTAGATATTTACAGTCCGTTGCTAAACATGCCGACTAATGAATTTTTCAAACTTGCTGAAGAAAACAATCATCATCAATACCCAATTGAAACCAGACTTTATCATAAACTTTCTGCCAAACATTGTGATGCTTATCTACAGGCAACGAACTTGATTGGAAAAAAAGATCCCAAATTTGCCTATTGGGAATTTTATTACCGTTGTCGATTGTTGCAAGATTACATTAGCGGTATGACTGATCACTTTGCTTATGATGAATACCGTAAATTGATGGTAACTTTTTAATCCTATTATCATTTTATCGGATAGAGCACCAAATAGAAGCATAAGCACTATCGTTGTGCATAATAAAATAATACACCTATTTCTGTTAATTAGAATTTTAAAAGAGAGTAAATTAACACTTCAACATTGGTATATTAATAATAACTCTAGCTCAATTAATATCAATTCGGATAATTTTCAACACAATACTACTGATTAATCGCTTACTACTTTAAATATTTCGTAGGTTAATTAAGTAGTATTTTAATTACCCAGTATTTTACTTAAATAGCATTGAAATTAAAGCGTCCTTTATTGCATACAACTTCGAATAAAAGAACATTTGTAACTTATTGTAAACCTATTTAATAACAGTAAAAACAAATCGACTTTGCAGTTTTAATAATTTTTATTTGAATTTTATAGGTACGATACATCAGCAGCGTAAGCATAGTTTTGTGGCATAGAGTTTGCATATTTCATCATATACCATATTCATGAGGAAAAATTGATGAAATTAGTCACAGTAGTTATTAAGCCTTTCAAGTTAGAAGAAGTCAGAGAGTCATTATCAAATATAGGGATCACTGGATTAACCGTGACTGAAGTTAAAGGTTTCGGGCGACAAAAAGGGCACGCAGAACTCTATCGCGGAGCAGAATACAACGTTAATTTTTTACCTAAAGTGAAAATAGATTTAGCAATCAATGATGAACAACTTGATGAAGTTATTAGTACTATTTCTAAAGCTGCTTATACTGGCAAAATTGGTGACGGTAAGATTTTTGTAACTTCACTTGAGCATGTCGTTCGTATTCGTACCGGTGAAACGGATGAATCAGCTTTGTAATCATAATTAAGGATATTATTATGTTGAAGAAATGTATTTTACCATTGTGTCTTATTTTTCCTACTTGCGCCTTTGCAGATGTTGTTCTAGAACACGCGGATAATGCGGATAATGGTTTTATGATGATTTGTACTGCATTAGTACTATTTATGTCTATTCCTGGTATTGCATTATTCTATGGTGGTTTATTACGATCTAAAAACGTGTTATCTATGTTATCACAAGTATTAGTTACTTTTTCACTGATTTCTGTGTTATGGATCGTTTATGGTTACACGCTTACTTTTGGTGAGGGAAATTGGTTTTTTGGTGATTTCGAACATTTGCTCTTAGTTGGTATTGATATAACGGATGTTAATGGTTCCATTTATGAACTCATTTGGGTTGCGTTTCAAGGATCTTTCGCTTGTATTACATGCTGTTTAATACTGGGTGCTTTTGCTGAAAGAATACGCTTTTCTGCTGTACTCATCTTTATGGTGTTATGGTTTACATTCTCATACATACCAATGGCCCATATGGTATGGGGTGGTGGTATTTTAGGTGATGAAGGTGCTTTAGATTTTGCGGGTGGCACGGTTGTTCATATTAACGCTGCGGTTGCTGGTTTGATGGGGGCTTATCTACTTAAAAATCGAATCGGTTATAATCGAGAGCCATTAAAACCATTTAATCTTCCTTATGTTTATCTTGGCGCGGCAATTCTTTACATTGGTTGGTTTGGATTTAATGCAGGCTCTTCAACTCATGCTGATGAAATTGCGGGATTAGCGTTTATTAATACTGTCGCAGCAACAGCAGCAGCAGTTTTATCTTGGTCATTTGCCGAATGGGTTTTACGAGGAAAACCGTCATGTTTAGGTGCCGCATCAGGTGTAATAGCTGGATTAGTTGGAATCACACCGGCAGCAGGATTTGTCGGGGTAGGGGGCGCAATGCTAATTGGTCTTATTTGTGGTTTTGCGGGTGTTTGGGGCGTCTCTTCACTAAAAAGAATCTTAAAAATTGATGATACTTGTGACGTATTTGGAGTACATGGGGTCTGTGGTATCGTTGGTTGCTTATTGACGGGTATCTTTGCTTCAAAATCATTAGGTGGATTAGGCTATGCTGATGGAATAGACATGACGACTCAAGTTGGAATCCAATTAATGAGTGTGATTACCTGTGTTATTTGGACATCTGTTATCGCTTTTGTAGCTTATAAAATTGCGGATATTTGTGTTGGTTTACGCGTTAGTGAAGAACATGAACGAGAAGGCCTTGATATTAACAGTCATGGTGAAAGTGCTTTTAACAGTTGAGCTAAACTAACGACATAGTTTATAGAAATAAAATCTCTTTATTAAAAAGTTTACCGACAAAACGCGGTAAACTTTTGATTTCTATTTGTTAGGATATTTGTCTGCTTTATTTATCTTCTTAGAACTAACCTTTTATCTTCATAAACAATACTTGTTTTGTTTACTTATCTTTAGGGTTAATGTGGATAAAAAAGTTGAACATATAAAATTATTGATAAGATTAACAAAACGATATAAATAAAATCTACAGCATAACTGCTGTAGATTTTTTTATATTATTTAATATTAACGGATTAATCATCCCAAAGCATAATGGCATTATCATCCGTTAATATGAGTGGTGGAGCAAAAAGGTGTTCTTTGATTTTTGTCGGTATCACATTGATATTATTTAGATCGATCTCAACACAAGGGTAAATCTTCGCCATTTGTTTTAAACGGCTACCAAGTAATTGTTTGACTTTATTTGATTCTTTAGCTAATGCTAATTCATCTTTTAAAATACCAATTTGTTTTTTATGATGTTCTGATTCAAAATTTTCACCAAATATAAAACGAAATTCTTTATTGCTATCATTATGGTGTTTACAGTTGAATTCCTTATCTTTATATTCACCATGATGTAATTTAAGCTCTTTAATGCGCAATGCAATAATTTCATTAATACTATCAGGATAATTTAATTTAGAGTCTAGAAAACTTAAAGTATTTGTTTCAGGTATTGATTCACTGCTCTGTACTAGGGTAAATAATGGTTTTTTATGTGTCTTCATTCTATAACTTCCTTTTTATTCAGGACAATAATATAACAATGTATAGGACAATTAAAAAAACGATTGTTACTATGTTGTAAAGATGTCAATGTAATGTTTTAGTATAAAAATAAACTAAAACTGCCAAGTTCTAATTCCAATTCCTTATTAACTTTCATGATGTTCTAATTTTGAAAAAAATAAATCACCATAAAATTGACCATTTATAATATTAATGCATTTTATATTTTTGATAGGCTAAGATATTTTCCCATTTCCTCCTTTGGAACCATGCCACCACCTGTTGCCCAGACTAAGTGTGTCGCATTTGTTAAAATTTCTGATGAAACATTAATTCTTTCTAAATATGTTGAATTTTTTTCAACATGTAATAAACCAAGCATTCCCGCTAAAGCTGAGGGTTCTAATTGAATTTGTTGTTGTTGATTTAATAAACCGAGTAAATCGTACATCTCTTGATCATTAATGGTGTAATAACCATCAATTAATCTTTCCATTGCTCGTCCTACAAATCCAGAAGGTCTGCCTACGGCTAAACCGTCAGCAGCGGTGATATTATCAAGACCAATATCTTGAACAGAAATATGATCATGTAATCCAGTGTAAACACCTAAAAACATACAAGGTGAATGAGTTGGTTCAGCAAAAATACAGTGTACATCATCACCAAATGCAAGTTTTAATCCAAAAGCAACGCCTCCCGGTCCACCACCCACTCCGCAAGGAAGGTAAACAAACAATGGATGTTGTTTATCCACTTTTATGTTCATTTCAGTAAACTGTTTTTTAAGGCGTTCGCCGGCTACTGCATAACCTAAAAATAAGGTTTTTGAGTTTTCATCATCGATAAAAAAGCAATTAGGATCAGACTCTGCAGCTTTGCGGCCTTTTTCAACGGCAACACTATAGTCTTGTTGGTATTCGATAACATTTACACCGTGTGAACGTAATTTCTGTTTTTTCCATTCGCGAGCATCACTAGACATGTGAACATTAACTTTAAAACCTAATTTGGCACTCATAATACCAATAGATAGGCCTAAGTTACCTGTTGAACCTACTGCAATACTATATCGACTAAAAAATTGGGTGAATCTGTCAGAAAATAATTTGGTGTAGTCATCCTTTTCGGTTAATAAGCCATTTTCAATAGCTAGCTTTTCAGCGTGGGTCAGTACTTCATACACACCACCGCGAGCTTTTATGGAACCGGAAATAGGTAAATGGCTATCTTTCTTGAGGAACAGACTTCCTGTGATCTTGTGTTGATAACGGTTTTCAAGAACCGCTTTCATATTGGGAATCGCAACAACCTCGGACTCAATTATTCCTTTCGTTACTGCTGTTTCGGGAAATGCTTTACATAAGTAAGGCGCAAATCTTGCTAATCGATTACTTGCATCCTTAACATCTTGCTTAGTCAGTGTTACATAAGATAAACCATCTGTCAAGCTCGTTATATTTGGGTTAAACCAAGCTGTTTCTTTTAGTTGTATTAAATTAGCGACTAAAGGATATTTTTGTATTAACTTTTCAACATCTTTAGGGATCATAATTTATTCCTGTAATATATTTTAAATAATATAAGATAGTAAAAAAGTACCTGATAATGCGACTAATGATGCAATAAAGGTGGCTGATGTATAGTAGTTAAATATTTCATTTAATGTTGCGCCACAATATTGCTTAACTAACCAAAATAAAGAGTCTGTAACAATTGTGCATCCAATGGCTCCCGAACCGATTGCTAATGTGATGATTTCTGGACTTACGTCAGGGTAACGAGGTAACATTGGTGAAACGATGGCTGTTGCACCCATCATTGCCACTGTTGCCGATCCTACCGCTGCATGTAAAATGATTGCCACTAACCATGCCAATAAAATTGGGTGCATATCTAAATGGGAAAAAATGCCAGCTAAACCATCACTTAACCCACTATTTTTTAAAATACCGTTAAATGCTCCACCTGCACCAATGATTAACAGAATATTCGCAATGGAGGAAAAGCACTCCTCGGTCTTAAATAACAAAATGGACATAACCATATTGCGTCGAATGCCCAACATATAGTAAGCAACAAAGGCCCCAATAAACATTGCTGTAATAGGATTACCGAAAAATTCTAACACTGAGTAACTAAAACAATTTTTATCCATAACAAAGACTGCTACTGTTTTTAATAGCATCAAAACAATCGGCAGTAATATTGTGAATAATGTGGTACCTAAAGAAGGAAGTTCTTCTTCCGGTCTCACTTTCATATCTGAAAACTCTTCAGGTACGGTCTTAAAAGGGATTTTATTGTTAATGCATTTTAAAAAGATAGGTCCACCAATTAGTGATGCTAATAATCCGATACCTAATCCGTAAACGATTACAGTTCCCACATCAGCCCCCAACGCATTTGTCACAAACAGTGCAGCAGGATGAGGTGGAACAATACAATGAACGGCCATTAATGCCGTACAGAGCGGAATAGCTAGCATTAAAAGAGAAGTTTGAGTTTTTTTAGCAATTGAAAAAGCTAATGGAATTAATAAAACAACACCCACTTCGACAAACAGGGTAATACCGCAAATCAGACCTACTAGCACCATAATAACTTGTGGTGATAACCATCGACATTTTTGTAATGTTAGCCCTATGCGTTCGGCTGCACCTGAAATTTCCATCATTTTGCCAAGAATAGTGCCTAAACCAATTACCGCAGCTAAAAAACCTAATGTACTACCAATACCGTCTTCGATTGCTGCAATCATTTTTAGTGGTGGCATTTTCATTAACGCACCCACATAAAAGCTAGCAAGTAATAACGCTAAAAACGGATGGAGTTTAAATTTTATGATCGAGATTACTATAAGGATAATACTGGTGATTAATACACTGATAATCCACAACTGCGAATCCATATTACCCTCCATTTTTTTTCATTAATTGCTAGCTTTATTAGAAGTTTTTGGTGATAATTTGACAAATGATCAATAATGGTTTTAGCCTGAATTAAATTCATCTATAAGTGTGATTAAAATCAAAAAATGCTAATATTTCAATAAATTTCGTGTAAATAATTATTTAGAAGTGTAAGCTTTGGAATGTTTATACATGAAATAAGATACTAATGGACTGGTTAAGGAGAATTATTATGTATGATGAAAATAGATTTTTAAATAAAAATCATGTTATTAATCGCTATCAGCTCTCTAAGCTGCATACGTTTGAGTCAGTTGCTCGTCATTTATCATTTGCATTAGCTGCTGAAGAACTATGTATTAGCCCAAGTGCTGTAAGTCATCAAATTAATAAACTGGAAGATGAACTTTCATTTAAATTATTTCAGCGATATCATCGGCGAATAGCCTTGACCCATGAAGGTATGAATTTATTTAAAGTAGTCAAAAAGTCCCTAAATATTTTGAATCAAGAAATTTTGGAAATTAAAAACCAAGAAGCTTTTGGTACTTTGACAATCTTTTCGAGACCTTCTTTTGCTCAAAATTGGTTAATTCCAAAATTATCACTCTTTGCTAGGCACTATCCTTATATATCATTAAACATTGTATCGGGTAACGAAATTATCAATTTCAATCGGCATCGGGTTGATCTAGCCATTTATTATGATGATCAGACTTATGATGATTTAATCTGTGAACATTTATTAAGTGAAACTGTTATTCCCGTTTGCAGTCCTTATTATGCACAGAAAAATGATTTATATAATAAAATTGAGAATTTATCAAAATGTTTTGTATTACATGATACTCAAGCGTGGGGATATGATTCAAGTTTTGATGAATGGGAAAGTTGGGCAAAACATTTTTCCTTATCTTATGATTTTAATGAGATGCAAAATATATGTTTTGACCGTTCCGATCTGGCTGCAATAGCCGCAATAAATCATGCAGGTATCGCGATGGGAAGAAAACAAGTCATTAAAAATTATCTTGATTCAGGCTTACTAATTACCCCATTTAAAGGGATGGAAATGAAATGCTCTCAACATTATTACATCTGTACACCAAAAGAGCGGTATAACCCTAAAGCTGATTTATTTATTAAATGGTTAAAAAATTATGTCTAAGACTTTTTTATTAAGATATAAGATTAATTAATATATTCTCCTTTACTAAAAGTGCGGTAGTGAACCGCACTCACTCATAAATTACCTATTTTTTTAAATGTTTTATATTTGATAGTGCAATGGCCAATAGGATAATTATGACGCCAATCCATTGGTTAAAAAACACTAATTCTTTTAAATAAAGATAAGAACAGGTAACCGCCACGGGTAATTCTGCTGCTGATAGTATCGCACTTAATGAAATTCCTATTTTAGGCATACCCACGGCAAATAAAAATGGAGGCAAAACGGTACCGAACAAAGCTAATAAAAAGCCTAACTGATAAAGTTTATCACTGATATCGAATTTAAAGAAAAACATAGGCGGAAAAATTAAAAATGTCACAATGCAAGCGCCCGTTATCATCAATGCACTTTTTTCTAATTTCGGTAAATCATTACCAATATTACTACTGGTTGTGATGAATAATGAGTACATCAATGCGGCTAAAAAACCAAACAGACAGCCAGTTAAATTCAATTTAATGTCTTCATTAAAAATACCCGCAGCTAAACAGCTACCAAAAATAATTGCTATTACGGTTAAAATTTGAATGTTAGTTGGTTTATTTTTAAAGATAACAAAATCAATAATGATACTGATCCAAAGGTATTGCATCAATAAGATAATAGCAATTGAAGCGGGAACTAATTGTACGCATTGATAATAACAAATACCCACTAATCCAGGAAAAATACCGACGGCACAGGCTTTCCATTTTTTAGTTAATTGAGGTTTTGGGGTTAAATCAGGTTTAGATTTATTCAGTGTTTTAACCAGAAAATGAATCAACCACAACATTATCATACCTAAAAAGCATTGAACACCCGTCACTTCGCCAAGTGTGTAGCCATCTTTATAAGCGGTTTTTACAATAGATGAGAGCACCCCAAAGCTACATGCCCCTAAAAAAACTAATAAACCACCCAAAAATTTCTCTTTCATATTTAAATCTCATTACTCTAACAAAATATTTTATTTAACACACACAATTAGAGCTCACAGGGGATATCCCCTGTGACTCTTAAATTATTTAATAATTAGTATAAAGAATACTAAACGAATCAGAACTGAATGAACGTTATTAGGTTTAGCTCATTAGTTTGACCAGTAATTTTGATCAGTAAATTATTGCCCAACAGGCTCTAACTTACTGTGGCGGTAGTTAAATGTAAAATAAAAAACTACTCCTAATACCAGTGCATAAGATGCAAAAATGATCCAAATAGTTTGCCAATCTTTAACACCGTCATGCGTGCACATATCAACAACAAAACCACTCAATATTGACCCTAAATAAGCACCAATGCCATTCACCATGGTCATATATAATCCTTGTGCACTCGCTCGGATATTCGGGCTTACTTCTTTTTCGATAAAAATAGAACCCGAAATATTGAAGAAGTCAAAGGCACAGCCATACACAATCATCGACAGCATTAACAGTACAAAACCAAACGGTGTCGGATCACCAAAAGCAAACAGACCGAATCTGAGTGTCCAAGCGATTAAGCTTATCATAATGACTTTTTTGATGCCAAATTTCTTAAGAAAGAATGGAATGGTCAAAATAAATGCCACTTCTGCCATTTGTGAAACAGATAACAAAATTGCTGGATACTGTACAATTAAGCTATTTTTGAACTCTGGAATTTTACCAAAATCATGTAAAAATGCACCACCAAATGTATTAGTGATTTGCAAGATTGCGCCAAGTAACATCGCAAATAGAAAAAAAACAACCATAGTGGGATTCTTAAATAGCACAAATGCATCTAAGCCTAAACGGGAACTCCAAGACTGTTGCTGTGATTTATTCATGTTTATGTTAGGTAACGTGGCGCTATACACCGCTAGCAAAACTGATGCCACGCTCGCTACATAAAGCTGAGCGTTGCTCAATTCGTATTTCAGTAAGCTAATCATCCACATTGCAACAATAAAACCAATAGTACCAAATACCCTAATTTTAGGAAAAACAGCGACGGTATCTAATTTTTCCTCATCCAGACAGTGGTAACTGATTGAATTTGATAATGCAATGGTTGGCATAAAAGCAAATGCATTACATAACATCACCCAAAATAGCATGATCGAATTATTGACTGATGCAGCATAAAACAGAGCAATAGCACAAATGCAATGGCAAAGCATATACAAATATTTAGGTTGTAAAAATTTGTCTGCAATAATGCCAATAATACATGGCATTATTAATGCGGCTAAACCTTTTGTACTAAAAATCATTCCTACTTCGGCGCCTGAAAAGTGCAACGTGTTGAACAGATAACCGCCGAAAGTCACTAACCAGCTTCCCCAAATAAAATATTGGAAAAACATCATTATTTTCAATCTATCTTTAATGTTCATTATTTATTCCTAAAATAATGTGAACTTTTTTTATAACATATTAAATAATAAAAAGTATTGATTAAAAACGCGCTATTGTTTTAGTGATTAGCTGTAAAAATGTTGATTTAACACGCTCTGCTGTTTCAATTACTTCTTCGTGACCTAAAGGTTGATCTAATATGCCGCATGCCATGTTAGTTAAACAAGAGATACCAATGGTTTTAATACCTGAATGATGAGCAATAATTGCTTCAGGTACTGTTGACATACCCACTGCATCCGCTCCTAAAACTCGAATCATTCTCACTTCGGCCGGCGTTTCATAGGTTGGTCCTGTCCACCATGCATAAACACCTTGTTGTAATGTAATATTTAGTTCGTTTGCTACATCAGACACGATTGTACGTAATTGTTTATTATAAACTTCGCTTACATCTAAAAAGCGAACGCCAAGTTCTGGATTATTTGGTCCAATTAATGGATTATTAGCTGTTAGATTGATATGATCGGTGATGAGCATCAAATCGCCTGGTTTAAAGCTCGTATTCACAGCACCGCAAGCATTAGTAATAATCAGCTTTTCAACGCCGAGCATTTTCATTACACGAACTGGAAAAGTAACCTGATCTAATGAAAACCCTTCATAGTAGTGAAAACGACCTTTCATCGCGATTACAGTTTTATCGCCACTTTGACCAATAACTAATTCGTTAGCATGTCCAACTGCGGCAGATTTCGCAAAATGAGGAATTGTGTCATAAGGAATGTGAACCGCATCTTCAAGCGTATCGGCAAAAGGGCCTAAACCTGAACCAAGAATAATCCCAATCGTTGGTTTTTTATCGGTATGTTGTTGAATAAATTTAACTGCTTGCTGTATATCAGATGTTTGATGCATGACTGTACCCTTTCAAATTATCGAAAAAAACAAAAAAATTGGTGATTAAACATAATCACAAAAAACTTAGATGTCTCAAAACTGACAATTATTGTTAGTTTTGAGAAACAGTGTTATCAATATTATATTATTCAATAATAGAGAATAATCGATATAAATAACCCTATTTTTCATTTACAGAAAAAGAACACCTAAAAATCTACAAGAAAAACAAAGTATTTGTTATTCATAATTGTATATTATGCTGATCTTCATGGAATAAAGAAAGATGCTTATTAATTTATCTTTCATTTAATTATGAGATAAAAATAGTTTTATTATTTTTTAATATACTATTTTGGAATGCATCGCATTGATAATATGTAAAAAAAATACTTTTTCAGTATCGTATGGTTATTTGATAACGCTGAGTTCAGATTAAATTTAATCTCATCCTAAAATACGCCCGCAATCGGAATAAATAACCCCTTTATCACCTCGAAAAAAACCCATCAACGTTAAGTTATTTTGTTTGGCGTTATCAATGGCCATTGACGTTGCGGCAGAAACAGCTAAAAGAATTTCGATTCCACAGATAGCTGTTTTTTGAACCATTTCGTAGCTGGCGCGGCTAGAAACTAGAATAACGCCTTTCTGTTCTCGATTACTCAATTGTTGCTGTTTTGCTCGATAACCGAGTAATTTATCTAATGCAACATGCCTACCGATATCCTCAAAGCCTGCTAAAAATTGCCCATTCAAATCAAGCCAGACAGCAGCATGGGTACAGCCAGTTTGCTTGCCAACCAATTGAACTTGATTTAAGTATGAAAGAGAATCGCTAAAATTGGATAATTCGATTGTATCTTTTATTTGAAGCGGTGAAATACTTTGACAAACTTGCTCAATTTGCTCAGTACCACAAATTCCGCATCCTGTTCTGCCAGTTAAATTACGACGTTTTTCTTTTAATTGAGCAAAACGTCTTGATGATAATTCAATATTAACTTCAATTCCTTGCGATCTTTCAATGATATCAATGCCATAAATATCATTAACTGATTCAATTATGTTTTCAGTTAATGAAAAACCAATAGCAAAATAGTCAAGATCTTTAGGTGTTGCCATCATAACAACATGGGAAATTCCGTTATAAACTAAGGCAACGGGTTTTTCGATAGCTACTTTATCCGCTTGTGGGTTTTGTAATGTACTGTTACTGAATTTGGTTACTTCCAATGAAGTGGTTCCGATCGTCATAATTGAACTCTGGCTATTTTAATAGTTAACAAATAGGTTTTTTTATGATCAGCTTATTTATGTTAATAATGAGTAAATCAATATACTTATTATTATAAAAGCAGCCAATAATTGATGCGTTCAAATCCTATACGTTTAATATTATGGTAGAATAAAAAACTATTATCAATTGCTAATTTATCAAGTCAAACTATGTCATTACAAGAAATTACACACATAATAATGCAATTTATTCAGACACATCAAATGTGGGCATTGCCAATTATATTTTTACTGGCTTTTGGTGAGTCAATGGCTGTTATTTCCTTACTCGTGCCAGCAACTGCCATATTATTGGGGGCAGGCGCCTTAGTTGGCGGTGGTGCAATATCGTTTTTTCCTGTGATGATTGCTGCTTCAACTGGAGCAGTTTTAGGGGATTGGGTATCTTATTGGTTAGGTAAGCACTACCATCAACAAGTGATTGCCTCATGGCCATTAAACAAACACCCAAAACTTATCTTTCGAGCCGAACAATTCTTTCAACGTTATGGTACGTTAGGCGTCTTTATCGGTCGGTTTTTTGGTCCATTACGTGCATTTGTACCGCTCATTGCTGGCACGATGCATATGCCAGCAAGCAAATTTAATTTAGCTAATATCGCTTCAGCACCAATTTGGGCATTTGTGCTTTTGGCTCCCGGTGCATTTGGTGTACCTTGGTTAGAAACCCTATTTGGTTAAATCGTACCAACATTATAACTACGACGCCCACTTTTGCGACCAAGCGCTTCCAAATTGGTTTGTAAAGGTGGGAATGGTAATTGTAAATTATGTTCACGGTAAGCTTCTAATATCAACTTATGAATTGCACTGCGTAGCCGCATACGGTGTCCCATTTCTGCTGCAAATACGCGTATTTCAAACAACTGAATACCTTCTTGAATGTCCACTAAAAACACTTGTGGTTCAGGATCTTTAAGTACATATTCACACTCTTCACAAGCCTGCTGTAGCAATTTGATCACCAGATCGCTATCCGCATCAATGGTTGCTGGAATGGTTAATACAATTCGGGTTATTGAATCGGATAATGACCAATTGACTAGTTGCTCGGTAATAAACGCCTTATTGGGCATAACAATTTCTTTGCGATCCCAATCGACAATGGTAATGGCACGTGTATTGATTTTGGTGATATTTCCCGTTAAATCCCGAATGGTAACGGTATCGCCAATCCGCACAGGTTTTTCAAATAAGATAATTAAACCTGAAATAAAGTTTGCAAATATCTCTTGTAAACCAAATCCTAAACCGACACCTAATGCCGCAATAAGCCACTGAATTTTTGCCCAATCAATACCGATAAACGAAAACGCAATCATACTGCCTATCATCAAAACGATATATTTTGATACGGTTGAGATGGCATACCCCGTGCCTGGGGCTAAATCTAAATGTTGAAGAATACCTAATTCAAGTAGTGCTGGCAGATTTTTTACTAATTGAACGGTAATGGTCATAACTAAAATGGCAATACAAACAGCACCTAAAGTAATGTACTGTTCAACTTCGGTGCCATTTATTATGACACTCGTGCCCCAGAGTTTAATATTGTTCATAAAGGCAAACGCTGAGTGCAATTCTGACCAAAGTAATATCATACTGATTAATGCTATCAGCATAATAATCGATCTTACTAATTGTAATGATTGAGCACTAATGGCATCTAAATCTATGACAGGCTCATCCATATTGTCATTAATTGTTAACTCTTCCTCATGACCTCTAGCGCGTTGCATACGTTCTAGTCGGCGCTGTTTTGCTCGTTCAAATTCGATGCGACGTTTTTGGATCCACATCCAACGACGAATCATAAAATAGATAACTAATAAACCAAACCAAATAAAAACAGAAGCCTCAAGGCGACCTAATAGAACTTGAGCCGTTGATAAATATCCTAAAAAGGCGGCAATAATGGCTAACCACGGAGCACTCAATAAGATAAACCATAGAATATGGCTTAAGAGATTATCACCTGAGCCTTTTTTATCTATATACAATGGAACACCCGCTCGGTGAATTGAGTTGCTCATAAATACCAATGCAAAACACAAAATAATAAAGGCACTACGACCAATAGTAGCAGCAAATTGGCGGTTACTAAACTGATCAAAACTCATTACAATCATTACAAGGGGGATCACTAACCAAACTGAAAGTTTATAATATTTCATTGCTTCACGGACGTTAGCTTTTGACCAGCCAAAATGGGTAATAAAGAGTCCTGATTCTTCCGCAAAATGAGCCGTGATTATAAAGACCCATAAAATCGGCGCTGCAGCATTAACACCATAGCCTAGAGCTATGGCTACTGGATAATCCCAATTAATTTGTTGTAATGCATAACCAAACACAGCCCATAAAATGGGTACAGGTAATGCCATGATTAATGAGTAAACAACCACTTTTAACGTTAATGAATAACTGTCTTGTGTCACTTTACCCACGCGCGCAGCGGATTTGTTTAAAAATGCATAATATTTAGCTCGCATTTTGAAATGTGCGAAAACAAATATCATGGATAAGGTTAATAAGAATAGTAATTTAGGTGAAGATAATATTTCACAACTGGCATTATACAGTTGAGTTAGGGTATCAATAGAAAAAAGAACATACACCACATCTTTAGCTAAATTTACTGGATATTCCAACGAAATTGGATTTACATCGGCAACCCAGAAAAAATAACGATGGGCAGCATCATTGACTTCATCGATGGCATTGGTTAATTGCTTATTGGATATTTTTAATTTTGTTAATTCCAAAATAGTGGTATCTGTACCTGAAATTAACGTTTTAAGCAATTCGCTTTGTTCTCGAATTGATCGGCGATACTGGCTGGCAAGTTTTGAACTATTAAGTGGGTTTGATAATGTAGGATAGTTCTCTAAAGCCTTTAAATGAGTACTGTAATTTAATTGCTGAACTTTCGCTTCCGCTATTTCTGCATCAAGTGGTTGTGATTTTGGTTTTTCTGGTAGATTTAACAATTGTTGGCGAAGTGTTTCGCCAAGTGCCGTTGAAAAGCTTAACCATTCTCCTTGTTCAGCAAGGGTTGATAATGTATTTTGAACATGTGATATTTGCGTAGTAATATTATTTTGTTCATTAGTAATGCTGGTTAAATGTGTTTTTTGAAGTTCTAAATTTTGACGGAGTTCATCATTTTTATCACTTAATTGATTGACTGTTTGTGACAGTTCTTCTTCATTATCAATGGTGATGGCTGTTTGTTCAGCTAATGTTATTGATGTAAACAGCAATAAAGCACAATATAAAATACTACGCATCCACATAAAGCTATATCCTTTCAGCTAATTTTTGACCAACACGTGTTGTATTACCAACTTTTAAGTGGCTATCAAATTCAATTGTGTTAGATGCAAACAAGGTAATGACGGTTGAACCGAGTTTAAAACATCCCATATCTTGTCCTTTAACTAATTTTACTTCACCTGAATAGACCCAACGTTTCATTATGCCTTCACGTGGTGGAGTAATACAGCTTTCCCATTGTACTTCAATACTGCCAACGATGGTTGCACCAACTAAAATCTGTGCCATTGGTCCGAAATCGGTTTCAAATAAACAGATTACGCGTTCATTGCGAGCAAAAATATTTGGTATACATTCAGTAGTTGCTTGACTCACAGAAAAGAGTGAACCCGGTACATAAATCATTTCACGTAAAACCCCATCACAAGGCATGTGAAAACGGTGATAATTTTTTGGTGAAAGGTAGGTGGTTGCATAAGAGCCATTTTTAAAGAATTTAATCATATCGGAATGGCAAGCAAGGAGTGATTCTAAAGAATAATAATGTCCTTTTGCTTGTAATAATAAATTATCTTGAATCGTACCAAATTGGCTAATAGTCCCATCAGCAGGCATAACGATAGAGTTAACCGCGCTATCAATTGGGCGTGCATCTTCTTTTAGTTTACGTGCAAAAAAATCATTGAAAGTTTTATAGTCTTCGGCATTTTCTAATTTTGCTTCACTTAGATCTATTTTATACAGTTTCATAAAGCCCTGAATTATCCAAGTAGTAACTTTACCTAATTGCTTTTTAGCCAGCCAACCAAATAACGAGGTTAATAACTGTTTAGGAAGAAGATACTGAATAATTGCTTTTAACTGATTTGACATGGATTACTCTCAAATTTTGTATAAAAGAATCATTATACCAATAATTTATTGGAATGTATAAAACCCTTAAAATCGGCAATTTGTGTGATAGATCACACTTAGTTTAAAAATTTTGCCAATATCTATTAAACAATGGCAATCAATTAAAAGTCTCCATATTTACTTCTATCTAAACTATTACCATTAATAAAACTAAGGGCAGTGTTAATGGAAGATAGATATATTGTAGCAATAGACTTAGGGGCATCCAGTGGTCGGGTAATGCTGTCATGCTATCAACAGCAAAATCAAAAAATAACGCTTGAAGAGATTCACCGATTTAATAATGGATTTAAAGCGATAGGTAATCATTTTTGTTGGGATTTAGTTTATCTGGAACAACAAATATTAATCGGTCTAAATAAAATTATTCAGCAAAATATCAAAATTGATAGTATTGGCATTGATACTTGGGGGGTTGATTATGTTTTGCTTGATAAAAATGGACACGTAGTTGGCCCCACTTACGCTTATCGTGATCACCGAACAGATAATATCATGTCACTTGTGCAATCAGATTTGGGCACAGAAACGATTTATCAAAAAACAGGTATCCAATTTCTTACTTTTAATACGCTTTATCAACTCAAAGCGATGATGATTGAACATCCCGTTTGGTTATCACAAATAACCGATTTAGTGATGATCCCGGATTATCTAATTTATAGGTTAACTGGCCAATTAAATCGCGAATACACTAACGCCTCTACCACTCAATTAGTTAATGTTGCTACTCATGACTGGGATGATGACTTGCTCAACTATTTAGGTGTTCCGCGTAAATGGTTTGGTGAAATTACTCAACCTGGTAATCAAGTTGGAATGTGGCGGGCACCAACAGGCGATCAAATTCCTGTCATAGCCATTGCTAGCCATGATACGGCTAGTGCAGTTATTGCCGCACCCATTACTGATAAAAATAGTGCCTATTTATGTTCTGGTACGTGGTCATTAATGGGGATTGAATCAAAACAATCGTTTACTGGGCAACAAGCATTAAACGCCAATATTACCAACGAAGGTGGCGTTGATGGGCATTATCGGGTATTAAAAAACATAATGGGACTTTGGTTATTCCAACGAATCTGCGCTGAATACGAAGTTAAGGATATCACCTCATTAATTCAATTAGCACAACAAGAATCCCCATTTGCCTACATTATCAACCCAAATGATTCTCGTTTTTTAAATCCTCAATCAATGACAGAAACCATTAAACAGGTTTGTTTAGAGAATTACGGTCATGCGCCTGAACGTTTATCGGAGTTAGTACGATGTGTTTTTGACAGTTTGGCTCATTTATATCGTGATGTAATTAAAGAATTGGCAACGATCACAAATGAAGAAATCAATACGTTACATATCGTTGGAGGTGGCAGCCAAAACACTTTTTTAAATCAGTTATGTGCCAATCTTTGTCAAATCAATGTTACGGCTGGGCCAATTGAATCTTCAGCACTCGGGAACGTGGGTTATCAATTGATTTCGTTAGGCGCTATTAAAAATGTCAAAACTTTGCGTCAGATCATCGCTCAAAATTTTGATACCAAATACTACTATCCAAACAATAGTTAATTAATAAAAAAATTATATATTTTATAAAGGAGTATTCCATGAATGTAGTTGAAAATGCATATCAAATTGCCAAATCAAGATTTGCTGAAATAGGTGTAGACACTGATGCCGCCATTGCCGCTATGGCTCGCTTGCCAATTTCAGTACATTGCTGGCAAGGTGATGATGTGGCTGGTTTTGAAAAGCAAGAGGGCGAATTAACCGGAGGTATTCAAGCAACTGGAAATTATCCTGGCAAAGCTCGTAGTGCTGATGAACTCCGCTTAGATTTAGATAAAGCATTTAGTTTAATTCCTGGACCTAAACGTCTGAACTTACATGCCTGTTACCTAGAAGCCGATCACAAAGTTGATCGTAATGAGATCAAACCCGAACATTTTGCTAATTGGGTGAAATGGGCAAAAAAACAGCAAATTGGTTTAGACTTCAATCCTACTTACTTTTCGCATCCATTAAGTAGTGACGGGACGTTAACTCACACTAACGACCAAATCCGTCAATTTTGGATCGATCATGGCAAAGCGTGTCGTAAAGTATCAGAATACTTTGGTAAAGAGTTAGGTACGCCATCAATTATGAACATCTGGTTACCAGATGGCATGAAAGATATTACCGTTGACAAATTTGGACCAAGACAACGTCTAGTCGAATCTATTGATGAGATTATTAGTGAAAAAATCGATCCAAAATATCACATTGATGCAGTCGAAAGTAAATTATTTGGTATTGGTTTAGAATCATATACTGCGGGCTCAAACGAATTTTATTTAGCTTATGCCACCTCTCGTAAAACGGCATTATGTTTAGATGCTGGCCATTTCCATCCAACAGAAGTTATTTCAGATAAGATTTCGGCTGTTATGCCATTTGTTGAACATCTTTTACTACACGTCAGCCGTCCGGTACGTTGGGACAGCGATCATGTCGTGTTATTTGATGATGAAACTCAAAATATTGCTAGTGAGATCATTCGTAATAAATTGTTCGATCGTGTTCATATCGGCTTAGACTTTTTTGATGCCTCCATCAACCGAATTGCTGCTTGGGTAATTGGTACTCGCAATATGAAAAAATGTCTATTAAAAGCTCTATTAGAACCGACAGATAAACTCAAACAATATGAACATAACCGTGATTTTACTTCCCGTTTAGCATTATTAGAAGAACAAAAATCACTGCCTTGGCAAGCGGTTTGGGACAAATATTGTCAACTTAATGATGTCCCAGTAGGGCAAGCATGGTTAGACGAAGTTCGTCAGTATGAACAACACGTATTAAGTCAACGATAATAAAGGTGATAACTATGCAACAAATACAATCTTCATGGTTTGTACAAGGCATGATTAAAGCGACCTATGACATGTGGTTAAAAGGTTGGGATGAACGTAATGGCGGTAATGTAAGTCTGCGATTATTGGAAAGCGATATCATATCTTTCAAAAACGATTTTTATCAAAACCCACGTCATGTAACGCTTACTCAAGATGTAAGCAAATTGGCCAATCAATACTTTATTGTTACAGGTTCGGGTAAATTCTTTCGTAATGTGATTTTAGATCCCGCTGATACTTTAGCGGTTGTAAAAATTGACGAACAAGGCAAAGGCTATTACATCATGTGGGGGTTGATTAATGGTGGATTGCCAACTTCAGAATTGGCAGCACATTTGCAATCACATATTGTCCGAATTGAGAAAAGTCAGGGTAAAGATCGTGTCATTATGCACTGCCATGCGACCAATTTAATTGCGTTAACCTATGTGCTTGAACTTGATACTGCGGTCATTACCCGCTTGTTATGGGAAATGAGTACTGAATGCTTGGTGGTCTTTCCTGACGGCGTTGGAGTGGTGCCTTGGATGGTGCCGGGCAAAGATGAAATTGGTTATGCAACCGCGCAAGAAATGGCAAAACACACTTTAGTACTTTGGGCATTTCATGGCGTTTTTGGCACAGGACAAACGTTAGATGAAGCCTTTGGCTTAATTGATACGGCTGAAAAATCAGCGGAAGTATTAGTTAAAGTATTATCGATGGGCGGCAAGAGACAAACCATTACGACAGAGCAATTTAGGCTACTTGCTCAACGGTTTGATGTCACTCCTTTAGAGGATGCTTTAAAACAATAAATAAGCTTAGTAAAAATAGCCTAATTAATATTGTTTAGATATAAGGATACAAATATGGGTAGTTCGATTTTTCTAGGCATCTTTTGGCACTTTGTGGGTGCCACTTCTGCTGCTTGTTTTTATGCACCATTAAAAAAAGTGCAAAACTGGTCATGGGAAACGATGTGGTCAATAGCCGGTCTGTTTTCTTGGATTATTTTACCATGGTCTATTAGCTACTTTTTATTACCCGATTTTTGGGCTTATTATGGTTCATTTGGTTCACAAATATTGATACCCGTTTTTCTATTTGGCGCAATGTGGGGAGTGGGTAATGTCGGCTATGGCCTTACCATGCGTTATTTGGGTATGTCGATGGGAATCGGTATCGCAATTGGTATTACCTTAATTGTTGGTACTTTGATGACGCCGATTTTACAAGGAAAATTTGGGGAACTGGTTGCTTCGACTGGCGGTAAGATGACATTATTAGGCGTTGCTGTCGCAGTTGTCGGGGTTGGTATTGTTACTTATGCTGGACTTTTAAAAGAGAAAACCCTTGGAGTACAAGTCGTCGATTTTAACCTTAAAAAAGGGTTATTGCTGGCTATTATGTGTGGTATTTTTTCAGCCGGTATGTCATTTGCCATGAGTGCAGCTGTACCTATGCACACAAAAGCGGCTGAATTAGGTGTTGATAACCTTTATGTTGCACTACCAAGTTATGTTGTCATTATGGGTGGCGGAGCGATTGTTAATCTTGGTTTCTGTATTACACGCCTCTGTATTAAAAAAGATCTGTCATTCAAACAAGATATTTCTGTTGCAAAATCGTTACTCATCAGTAATGTACTTTTTGCCATATTGGGCGGTGCAATGTGGTATTTCCAATTCTTCTTTTATGCATGGGGACATGCCAATATCCCAACCGAATATGGTTTTATGAGTTGGATGTTACATATGAGTTTTTATGTATTATGTGGTGGCATCGTTGGATTAGTATTAAAAGAGTGGCTTGGTACCGGTACAAAACCAGTAAGAGTTCTTTGCATTGGTTGTTTGGTGATTATTGTTGCTGCCAATATTGTTGGTTTAGGCATGGCAAATTAATTTGAAGGAAAAAATTATGTCTTATCGTATGATTCTAAATGAAACGTCATATTTTGGCGCAGGTTCAATTGTTCACATTGTGGATGAAGTTAAAAAACGAGGTTTTAAAAAATCTTTGGTTGTAACGGACAAAGATCTTATTAAATTCAATGTTGCGACCAAAGTTACAAAATTATTGGATGACAATGGTTTGAGTTATCAAATTTTTGATGATGTCATACCTAACCCAACGATTGGTGTAGTGCAAAAGGGCGTTGAAATTTTCAAACAATCAGGTGCTGATTATTTAATTGCAATTGGTGGCGGTTCACCACAAGATACTGCTAAAGCAATTGGTATCATTATTAATAATCCTGAATATTCCGATGTCCGCAGTTTGGAAGGCGTTGCACCAACTAAAAAACCAGCGGTTCCAACCATCGCCATACCAACCACAGCCGGAACTGCTGCTGAAGTAACGATCAATTACGTTATCACAGATGAAGAGAAAAAACGCAAATTTGTTTGTGTTGATCCGCATGACATTCCGGCAGTAGCCATTATTGATTCCGATATGATGGCGAGCATGCCTGCAAGTTTAAAAGCAGCAACGGGGGTTGATGCGTTAACTCATGCTATCGAAGGATATATTACTAAAGGTGCATGGGAACTCTCTGACATGTTCCATCTAAAAGCGATTGAAATCATTTCACGTTCACTGCGTGATTCGGTTAAAGGCGTCGAAAAAGGGGGGGAAGAGATGGCACTTGGGCAATATATTGCTGGCATGGGCTTTTCAAACGTTGGTTTAGGCCTTGTCCATGGTATGGCTCATCCTCTAGGCGCATTTTATAGTACACCGCATGGTGTGGCAAATGCAGTTTTGCTCCCTCATATCATGGCTTACAATGCTGATTTTACTGCTGATAAATTCCGTGATATTGCTAAGGCAATGGGGGTTGTTGGCACTGAAAGTATGAGCATTGAGAAAGCCAGACAAGCCGCTATTGATGCCGTAAAACAACTTAATCAAGATGTGGGTATTCCAGCTAATTTGAAAGCAATTGGTGTGAAACGTGAAGACATCCCTGCACTTGCAAAAGCTGCTTTTGATGATGTATGCACGGGCGGTAATCCTCGTGATACAAATGTTAGTGAAATTGAACAACTTTATCATGCTATATATGAATAAAACATTCATCCGTTAATAACGTCGAGATAGGTTAGATGATATTTATTTAATCTATCTTGTTATTTATAAATAAGATTAAAAGGAGTGATCATGTTAAGAAAAGCGACAATCATGCAAGTACATCCAGATAAACATGCGGAATATAAAAAAAGACACGATGAAATATTTCCGGAGTTGGTCACAGAACTCAAAGCTCACGGTGCGCACAACTATTCGATCTTTTTGGATACTAAACGCAGTTTACTTTTCGCATATGTAGAAATTGAATCCCAAGAGCGTTGGGATGCGGTTGCTAAAACTCAAGCTTGTCAAAAATGGTGGGCATTTATGCAAGATATTATGCCAAGTAATGTCGATAATAGCCCAATAAGTGAAGAGTTATTACCCGTATTTTACCTCAATTAATGTGTTGCTCTCTTTTACTGATTTAAAAGAGAGTTGACTTTAACAATCTATTTTAATTCTATAAATTTATATTTTTATTAATCTTATCTTTGAATTTTGCTCGATATTGGGATGGTGTTTGTTGCGTCTCTTTTTTAAAAACTACAGAAAAATAGTTACTATCATCATAACCACATTCTGATGAAATCATACTGATCGAGTATTGAGTATTTCGCAGTAATGACATCGCATTACATAAACGACGTTTTTGCAGATACTCATTAATGGTCATGCCAGTTTGGCTTTTAAATAAACGACTAATCGAACGTTTAGCAATATGATTTTGTTTGCAAAACATCTCTAAATTAAATGAACTGCCAATATTGTTATGCAGTGTTGTAAAGAGCAGATCCAACTGATGAGTTGCTGTAGGGGATTGTTCATTAGGAACTTGCTTGATTCTATCTAACAAAATCAATAACTGTAAAAATAACGCTTCGGACAAATGCACTGAAGCTAAATTATTTTTTTTTGATTCTAAGGTTAATTGATCAACTAACGGCGAGAGCTGCTTAATAAATGAAGGATTAATACGCCAAACGCGTTCCGTATGTTTAGCATTATGTTTAGGAAGATATTTTTCAATTATTGTTGATAAAAAAAGCGTTTCTCGCAAATATAATATATTAAACAATTTAAGATTATTTACTGATTCATAACCATGAAGATCTTTAGGATTAATATATAAAATATCGCCACTGGTAATAGGATAAATATAATCATTCCAATGATGCAAACCATTACCCGAACAGACAATGACAATTTCATGGAAATCATGATTATGCAAAGGAAAAGGCTGTTGATCATCTCTTTTTTCGACAGTAACAGTATTTATTTCTGAAATAAAATAGTCCTGTTTATATAAACGTAAATGTTTATTCATAACCTGTTCCTGACGTCCGTGTATAGCCATTAATGATAACGTTTTTCTGGATCATTACGTAATATTTGTGGACCAACTTTAAACTCTTGTTTAAAACATGTTGAAAAGTAGGCGCTATCATTAAATCCACATTCCTGAGCAATTTCGGTAATTGATTTACTAGTATATATTAATTGGTTATAGGCCTCTGCTAAACGTAATTTTATTAAATATTTTTGAGGAGTAATACCTAATTGGTTTTTCATGTGGCGATGAAAAGAGCGCAGTGACAATGAAAATTGTTGAGTGATCTTATCCCAATCAATGGTTTCTTTAAAATGAATTTGTAGCCAGTGTAATAACTGTTTAACTCGAGTATCTGTCGAGCCTGATCCATGATTCACATACTGATTTTGTTTAAATAACAAAAGTAGCTGTAAAAAAAGGCTTTCCTGAATAGGATTTGACTGTTCATTAACTTGATTGAGTTGATTCAAAATGGTTTGCACATGTTGGTTACATTTTTTGTCCACAAAATAGTGCGATTGGCTAGAATTTTGAGTAGGTATTAATTCGCCAATGCCATTGATGAAATTGAATTTATCGGGCTGTTTATATAAGATATTTGTTAAATGTAGATTATTAACGTTTTCGTATAAATGGCAATCACTTGCATGAATATAAAACATCATGCCTGGATAAAGGTCAAAAAGCTGACCATTTAAAATATGTTTACCCGAACCCTTTGTAACAATAACAATTTCATTAAAATTATGAGTATGTTCAGGATATACGGGTTGTGGTGCTCGAGGTTCAAGGGTGATGTTTTGCTCACTAGAAACAAAAAAATCCTTATCAAGCAGCTTCTGAATCATAGATGACCTCATCGTTTTACTAATCATTATATCTATATTCTAAAAGTAAAATCTTATCTGACCTTTAATATCTGGACATGGAAAATCTTTTTTTGGCTGTAATTTATAGGAAGTTTGGACTTTTTATCAAATTTGTGCGAAGACTCACACTTTTGACAACCTATTAGACTTACAAGTTGAGCTATTAATTATTCGCTTAATCTAATGAATTTTGCTTACCGATTTTCCTTTCTTCACTTGGTGTAATACCAAATGTTTTTTTATATAGCGTTGTAAAATGAGTACTATTGATAAAACCGCAAAGTAAAGATATTTCAGTAATGGTCATATCACTTTCACGAATTTTTGAGCGTGCAGATAATAATCTAAGTCGTTTGATGTAGTTTTCTGGTGTTAAACCTGTTGCTTGTTTAATATGCCTGAACATTGTTCTAAGCGTTAAATGAAAATGTTGAGCAATAGTATGCCAATCATATTCATCAAAGCAGTTTTCTTGTAAATGATTAAGCAGAAGGTGAAGCTTATAACGTGTGTTATTTTTTTGTGCCTGCCGTTTTGATTGATCAATAATGGTAATTAATTTAAAAAATAAAAATTCACGATACTCTAATGAGTTTTGCAAATCGAACATTTGATCGATAACTGCATTACACTCTTTTCTTAGGCTAGGTGCTAACCAAACATAAGTATTTAAATCACTTGCGGAAATTCGATTCAATAATATTTCTATCTTATTTAAAAACATAAATTTTCGACGAGGATTAATCAAGATATTTGTCAGTTTTAAAGTGCCTAGATCATCATAGAAATGATAATCATGGCAACGTACTAAAAACACATCACCTTGTTGAATAAATAAAGGTTTACCATTAATAACGTGCAGTCCATGGCCTTGCTCTACAATGACCAGCTCATCAAACTCATGGTTATGCTCAAAACTATTACCTTCTGGATCACTTTTATACAGTGCTAATTTATCTAATTCAGAATTAAAATAAGTAATGATTTTTAAATGGTTCATAATGCTTACCTAACTTCTTTTAATTAATTCTAATTATGCTGAGTGAAAATGCTGAGTTAAAAAAGGTGTAGCTGTAATGATTGTTAAAATTATTTTCACTTTCACTCCTCATACAATAATGTAATTAACTTTCCGTTTAAAAATAATAATTCTAAAAATGTGAACTGACTCTTAATGATCTTTTTGCTACTGCCATTTATACCGCTAATCTGGCAGTGTCAAAGTAGCTGCCTTAAGCACCGCATAGCTATACTCCTAAAAATAGATATTTTAAAGGAGAAGACTATGTCACAAGCGATGCAAAAAAATGATGATCTTGTTATGATTCGAGACATAACGTTTATTTCTAAAGCCGAAAATTTATTACCCACAATTCATCAAACAATCATCAAAGCGCAAAATATCATCACATTAGTCAATGATCCTAAAGCGGTTCATGGATGGTCGGCTAAGGTCATTAGCCCTGCGACAGTTTATTTCAATCAAAGCTTTCAAACTGGCGAAAGTTATATTATTGATTTTGGACAACATGGTGTTGGGTATTTATCTTTTTTGTGTGATGCGGTAGGCAGTCCTCCCGATGCTCCTGCACATATCAAGTTCACCTTTGCGGAAACTTTAGGTGAACTTGCAGAGCCATTTAGTCAATATCAAGGATGGTTAAGTAAAAGTTGGTTACAAGAACACGACGAATACATTGATGTGCTACCTGCACAAATAACCTTATCCAGACGTTACTGTTTTCGCTATTTGAAAATAGAGATTGTTTCACTATCGCCTAAATACAATTTGACGTTTAAAGATCTCGAGTTTAAAACGGTAAGTTCAGCACCTAAATACTGTATTGAATGTCAAACACAAGATCCTCAACTGGCTAAAATAGATCAAGTATCAGTGCACACATTGCGAAACTGTATGCAAGAAGTGTTTGAAGATGGCCCTAAACGAGATAGACGATTGTGGTTAGGAGACCTACGACTTCAAGCTTTAGTCAACAATGTTACATTTAAACAACATGACCTTGTTCGCCGTTGCTTATATTTGTTTGCAAGCCATAGGCGAGAAGATGGAATGGTTTCGGCCAATATTTTTGTCAAACCACAAATAATTGCTGATGATACGTTCTTATTTGATTATTCGCTGTTTTACATTGATGTCTTATATGACTATTTCATGGCAACAAGTGATCATAATACAGTCAAAGAGTTATGGCCTATAGCCTTACAACAGATCGACATCGCGCTAAAACGTTGTGATGAATATGGGCTAGTAGTTGATAGTGATGACTGGTGGTCATTTATTGATTGGCATGAAAAACTCAATAAACAAGGTGCTTCACAAGGTGTTTTAATCTATTGTTTAGACAAAGCGATAAAGCTATCCCAAACCTTTCAACCAGAAATATCCTCAAATTTACAACAAAAATTGGATTTTGTTAAACACGCTGCCGACCAACTATGGGATGACAAATCAGGATTTTACATAAGTGGAGCGCAACGTCAAGTTAGCTATGCAACGCAAATTTGGATGATTCTTGCTGATGTAGGAGATCGTAACCATCAGCAAAAATTGATGAATAAGTTGCTATTAACTCCTCCCGATATTGGTATGAATACACCTTACTTACGTCATCACTATATTTTAGCTTTATTAAAAGTTGGTATGAAAAAACAGGCGATAGACGAAATTAAAGCCTATTGGGGAAAAATGGTTGAATATGGCGCTGACACTTTTTGGGAACTTTTTGATCCCAACGATCTCAATTATTCACCTTACGGAAACAAAATAATTAACAGTTACTGCCATGCATGGAGCTGTACACCTGCTTGGTTTATTCGTCAATACTCTCTTTAACCAATCAATATTATTAAAGGATCTTAAAATGATGCATTCAATATTTAAACTTTGGCAACAACGAATTGGTTATGGGATTGCTGATTTATCCTGTAACTTAGTATGGCAATTAATTTCATTGTATCTTATGTATTTTTATACCGATGTAATGGAACTTCCTGCTTACTATGTTGGTATTATGTTTTTAGTTACGCGATTGGTTGATGGTGTCGCTGATGTATTAATGGGGCTTATCATTGATAATACATCAACCCGTTGGGGACGGTGTCGTCCATGGTTATTAATCGGCGCAATTCCTTTTGGAATACTATGTGTATTGGTATTTTATGTGCCCGATTTTGGTACCACAGGAAAACTTATCTATGCATTTGTAACCTACTTGTGTCTGTCATTTATCTACACCATTGTTAATATCCCTTTTAGTGCAATGTTACCGTTTTTAACGGCCGATTCTTTAGAACGTACAACCTTATCCTCAGTAAGAATTTTATTAGGATCGTTAGGATCAACCATTGTTGCCGTGGCAACATTACCTTTAGTTGCAACGCTAGGTAATGGTAATCAAAATCATGGTTTTTTATATACTGCAATCATTTTTGGTGGCATTGCAACTTTCTTTTTAATCGTCAGTTTTAAAAATGTTGAAGAAAAAATCTCAATAACCCAAGATAAAATGACGCTAACACGAGCATGGCAAGGTCTAAGAAATAATACCCCTTGGAAAGTATTTGCTTTCAATATCTTTCTCATGTGGGGAGCATTCTTTTTACAAACGGGCACGTTAGTTTATTTTTTCAATTATTATGTCCAAAGCACTGAATTAACCGCCATTATTGCAGGTATATCAACTTTTGTACCATTACTTGGAACGCTCACCGTTCCTTTCTTAGCTAATCGTCTTAAAAAACGCCATATTTACCTATTCGCTAGCACCATTAATTTAGTCGGAATGGGGATTATGATGCTATCAGGCATTAATCATCTTGGCTTAATAATTGGTGCGGTGATTTTATCGATTGGAGCGGGTCAACGTTTAGCGATCTATTTTTCAATGCAAGCCGATCCTGTTGATTATGGCGTCTGGAAAACAGGCATTAATACTGCCGGTATCTTAACCTCTATTAACGGTTTTTTAGGTAAGGTTGCGATGGCAGGTGCGGGTGCAATTACAGGCTTTTTACTCTCTTCTGGTGGTTATATCGCTAATGCAGAACAAGTACCAAGTGCACTTTTTGCCATCAAGCTTTGCTACCTCTATCTACCTGTAATTTTAATCATAGCTTCTATGGTTTGGATTGGTAAATTTTACAAACTTGATGACATTTATGCGTCCATCTGTGCAGAACTTGATGCCAAACGATTAAATGAAAGTGAATAAGAAGATAAGTAAGCGTACTAAAGGGTATTTTGATAATTTAAAAGGAGAGATCTATGTAGCTAAAAATTGTCGTTGTAGGCTGATGTTTATATTTACTTTCAACACGTGAATTATTTGAATGGTAGACAGAACAAGGTGCACTTAAGTTAAAGGGTGAGGGTGAATTCAATATTGATACTACAAGAAAAAACATCAACCATCCATTAAAACGACAGTAAAAACGATTTAGATGTCAAAGATGGCGATCGGTGGAGAGTGAATAGTCGAATCTCAATTAGTTTAGACGGTAAATGTGAGTTAGCCAATCACTCTTATGCTGCTTTTCCAATACAACCACAGGTCGATCTCAGTGGTAAAGTGAATTTAGATAATGCTAGCTTTTATTTTGGTTAAAAAGATGATTGGCAAACTTAATTTAGAACAGCACAAAAAAGATTAAATTATCTATTATAAATACAGGAATCAAAATACCAATTGACCATTTCATATAACCAAAAAAGCTAGGCATAATGATTTTGCTTTGGGTTGCAATACTTTTAACCATAAAGTTAGGGGCATTACCGATATAGCTAAGTGCTCCCATAAACACAGACCCCATTGAAATTGCAAGTAAAGTTTTTTCAAGCGTAGTCATTAAGAGTGTAGCATCGCCAGAGGCTAAATTAAAAAAGACTAAATAAGTGGGCGCATTATCTAAAAATCCTGACAACAAACCTGAAAGCCAAAAATACATACTATTAATTGGGGTGTTTTGCGAATCACTTACCAAAGCAACTACTGGTGCCAATGCACCGTCATGACCCTCTCTTAAAATAGCCAGAACAGGAACGATAGTGATAAAAATTCCTAAAAATAGCTTGGCAACCTCAATAATTGGATCCCAATTAAATTCATTTCCTGCTCTTACTTGCTTTGGGGTAATGAGCACTGATGTAATGGTGATTATCACAAAAATGATGTCGCGAACTAAATTAGGTAATGCAATATGAACTTCTAAAAATTCAAAATTAACGGATGATTGCCAAATGCCCGACATAAGTACACCAGCAATAATTGCTACCAATAAAAATATATTCTTAATCCCATAAATTTTAATTGATTTGTTGTGTGATAAGGTCTTGCCCATTACGGGTAATTCACCATATTGCCGACTAAAATATTTGTGATCAATCACATAAAAAATAGCCAATAACAAGCTCGATGTCAGCAAAACAGGCAACAGCATATGTTGAACTGTCCAACCAAAATCGACGCCTTTTAAAAAACCAATAAATAAAGGAGGATCACCCAGCGGTGTAAGACCGCCTCCAATATTGGCGACTAAAAAGATGAAAAAAATAACAATGTGCACGGCATGTTGACGATCACGATTAGCTCTAATTAAAGGCCGAATCATTAGCATGGCTGCACCTGTTGTACCCATTACTGATGCAAGCAGAGTTCCTATTGCCAGCAAACCAACATTTAATTTTGGGGTACTTATTGCATCGCTTTTAATTAAAATCCCACCAGAAACTGTAAATAGCGCCAGCAGTAATAAAATAAAAGGGATAAATTCAGCAATAATGGCATGTGTTGTTAGATTTAACGTTGTTTGCCAGCCAAACGTTACTAATGCAGACAATAAAAACATCAGCGTCCAGCCTAATGTGACTTTACCATAATGATGATGCCAAAGCCGTGGTAAAAACAGCGGCATTAACGCGATTGAAAGCAAAATCCCGACAAAGGGGACTCCCCAATAAATTGACAGATCATGACCACTAAAATCCGCTGCATAGATATCAAACGGCATTAAGATTAATAAAATAGATGATAGTAATGATAAATTAAAATGGGTTTTCATATGCTATTACAGGCGCTAAAGCAAAGAATTATAGCCGAAATATTCAACGTTTACCAATCAAGCTATTAATAAAACTTTAGGCAACAACTGGTTAAACGTTGAAATAAAAAGTTAGATAGATTTGTATGCTAAATTGGATTATTAGGGTAATAATCCCTTAGTGAATGTTTTATCGACAAAATAATGAAAAATACTCTCTCAGCATTTGTAAAAAATATTCAGGAGTCTATACCGTTTCAATTTTTTATATGAATTTAATATTCAAAAGCGGATCAAATTTATGCAAAGTTTTACCTTTTCACTACTTACTAGCATTCGTACTCATTTTTTATGCACAGTACGCTTTTAATAACGAAATGATATAGACATCTGAAGATTTTTTACAAAATTAATTATAATTTATTGATTTGATTTATTTTTAAATTAATTTCAATTCAATAATTTAAACATACTAAAATCTAATTCACTACCCTATCGACTGTTTAAAAAATTTCTTTTTTAGGCTAATCATTTAAAAAAGCACTGAACAAAATAAATATAGAGAATGTGTAAAAGCAAAGTTCTACTCACTTTTTGCTATTGTAATTCACACTTATAATTTAAATTTAATACACTTTTAAAATGAAATGACATAGACATCTGAATATTTTTTACAAAATTAATTATAACTTATTAACTTAATTGATTTTTTAAATTAATTTCAATTCAATAATTTAAACACACTAAAATCCAATTCACTACCCTATCGACAGTTTAAAAAATTATTCTTATTAATGTGTAGCTAATTATTTTTTCAAAATTTTTCAGAAAATAGGTATGTTTGAGTAAAAATGATTTTGTATATATAACTTTTAATAAAAATTCTTTACAAAATACTTAATAAAAAATCTAAAAAAGCAAAATTTTGTTAATTCTTCTTTGATAATTGTTAGGCAAAAAATTTTAATTATCTTATGTTGATTAATTAATTATATCAGTAAGTTATACGTTTAATTTTAATTTAGATAATTTTAAAAAAAGATTGCAAAATACCCTAAATAGGGTATTTTATACCCTGCATTAGATTGTTTTTAGATCTGTATAACTTTTATACTCAACTACCTATTAGCAACATTTATATTAATTATAAATTGGTTAGGTAAGAATAATGCCAAATAATTATTAATAACAATAAAATAGTTAAGTAAAACATATTTGTATTTGCTATAAACATGAAATATATCGAGGATAACATGCATAAAGGATTAACAAAACTGATGAATCAGTTGAGTGATGGTTTAAATCATGAGTCAGTTAATGGTGTAAATCAAATAGCCCTTCATAAAGATGAAACTCGTTATCATTTTATAGTGTCACCAAAATCAAATCACAATAATAAAGAAGGTGCACGATTATCAAAAAAGCATACCTCATTTAGCTCTACAAATTTTTCAGGATAATCTATAAAGGAATAATAGAATGTCCATGAAAAAAACAACGAAATTCATTTTTCCGGTTGGTGATGAAGAATTAAACCAAGATACCTATTATAGGGCATTATCCGAAG
>NZ_JACFQU010000052.1:0-483 GCF_016101285.1 Gilliamella sp. W8136 | reverse complement strand
AACATTGCTCTGAAAGCGGGAACGCTTTCTCATAAAGAGTAACAGAACGACCGTGTAGTGCGACTGAAGCTCGCAATACCATAAGTCGTTTTTGCTCACGGATATCAGACCAGTCAACAAGTACAATGGGCATCGTATTGCCCGAACAGATAAAGCTAGCATGCCAACGGTATACAGCGAGTCGCTCTTTGTGGAGGTGACGATTACCTAACAATCGGTCGATTCGTTTGATGTTATGTTTTGTTCTCGCTTTGGTTGGCAGGTTACGGCCAAGTTCGGTAAGAGTGAGAGTTTTACAGTCAAGTAAGGCGTGGCAAGCCAACGTTAAGCTGTTGAGTCGTTTTAAGTGTAATTCGGGGCAGAATTGGTAAAGAGAGTCGTGTAAAATATCGAGTTCGCACATTTTGTTGTCTGATTATTGATTTTTGGCGAAACCATTTGATCATATGACAAGATGTGTATCTACCTTAACTTAATGATTTT
>NZ_JACFQU010000051.1:0-506 GCF_016101285.1 Gilliamella sp. W8136 | reverse complement strand
ATTGAAACCTCAGCAGATAAACCATCAATATTTAACGTATAACGATTATGACCGACTCCGTTAACTAAACCTTGCTTTAAACCCCAACTTAAACCATTACCCAATTGATTCACCAAATTGGTTAATCCTTTATCCATGCTATCCTCAATATATTTCATGTGCACTGCAAATACAACTTTGTTTTATTGAACTATTTATTATTATTTTTATCTGACCAGTTAATAATTATTATAAAAATTGCCAATAGTCGGTATGGTGTTAAGATCAGTTAGATTTAAAAATAATCTAAAAATGAATATAAAATACATTGTTTCGGGTATTTTGCAACCTTTTTTTAAAAAAATCTTTAAATTCAAATTAGATGGATAACTTACTGATATTACTAATAATATCAGTGGAATATAGATAACAAATTGTCGTCTAAACATGATCAAAAAAGGATTAGTAGAATTTGGCTTTTGCAGATTTTTTATTGAGTATTTTGCACCGAATTTTTATTAAGATTT
>NZ_JACFQU010000050.1:0-567 GCF_016101285.1 Gilliamella sp. W8136 | reverse complement strand
TCCCTTTAAAAACGGTATTACTTTCTGGGGACTGGATAGGGTTAGATTTACCTGTACGTCTTGCTCAATGTTGTGGCAAGCTACCCAAATTAGTGGCCATGGGCGGTGCTACAGAGGGCAGTATTTGGTCGAATGCCTTTGACGTTACTTTACCTTTACCTGAACAATGGTCTTCCATTCCTTATGGCTATCCTTTAACAAATCAATGCTATCGTGTCGTCGATGCATTAGGTCGAGATTGCCCGGATTATGTAGCAGGTGAATTATGGATTGGCGGTGCCGGCGTTGCGCTAGGTTATCGTGGTGCACCTGAGTTGACGGCTGAACGATTTGTTGAACTCAATGGAATGCGTTGGTATCGAACCGGCGACCGGGGTCGTTATTGGCCTGATGGTACTCTGGAGTTTTTAGGCAGACAGGACCACCAAGTTAAAGTGCGAGGTCATCGTATTGAATTAGGTGAAATTGAATCGGCCTTAGCGGGTTTACCTGAAATTGCTCGTGCTGTTGCTGTAACAGTCGGCATGCCACCTCAATTGGCTGCTGCAATCCAATTAAAGCAAGGGG
>NZ_JACFQU010000049.1:0-574 GCF_016101285.1 Gilliamella sp. W8136 | reverse complement strand
CTGTTGCTGTAACAGTCGGCATGCCACCTCAATTGGCTGCTGCAATCCAATTAAAGCAAGGGGTAAGTACAACTGAACACGATATTAAACAATCGTTACAGCAACTACTACCTGACTATATGGTACCTACCAGTTTGGTCATTTACCAAGCTCTGCCTTTAAATGCTAATGGTAAAGTAGATCGTAAAACCATTATTAGTGAACTTGCTAATCAAATAAATAATACCGAAACTATTTTTGAAGCGCCTCAAACTATCATTGAGCAACAGGTGGCTCAAGTTTGGCAAACTATTTTAAAAGTAGACCAAGTAGGACGCACGGATAGCTTCTTTGCATTAGGCGGTGACAGTTTATTAGCAACCCAAGTCATTTCACACTTAAAACAATTAGGGTTAGATACCGAACAACCCTTACGTCAACTGTTTGCTAAACCCAAATTAGCTGATTTTGCCGCGACTTTAAGTGAAACCGAACAAAAAATAGAGCAACAAGTCGTTGCTGATTTAAAAAATCGCTATCAACCATTCCCTTTAACTGAAGTACAACGTGCTTACTGGATGGGGCAAGCACCCGG
>NZ_JACFQU010000048.1:0-606 GCF_016101285.1 Gilliamella sp. W8136 | reverse complement strand
CCAATCATCCCGGTGCCACGACAAAATCAAAGGGCTTTGTGCAGTTAAATTCATCCACTGATTCTAATCTTGAAAACCAAGCGGCTACGCCATTAGCAGTCAAAAAAGCGTATGACACAGCAAGCGAAGCGACAAAAAAAGCTAATGATTTAATGGCTGCTCATGAAAAGTCAACTAATCACCCAAATGCCACCACTAAATCAAAGGGCTTTGTGCAGTTAAATTCGTTCACTGATTCTAATCTTGAAAACCAAGCGGCCACGCCACTAGCAGTCAAAAAAGCGTATGACACAGCAAGCGAAGCAGCAAAAAAAGCTAATGATTTAATGGCTGCTCATGAAAAGTCAATTAATCACCCAAATGCCACTATAAGCTCAAAGGGATTTGTCCAATTAAATTCATCCATTGATTCTAATCTTGAAAACCAAGCCGCAACACCATTAGCTGTTAAGAAAACATATGACTTGGCAAATGGCGCGGTAAAAAAGGCTAATGATTTAATGGCTGCTCATGAAAAATCTACCAATCATCCCGGTGCCACGACAAAATCAAAGGGCTTTGTGCAGTTAAATTCATCCACTGATTCTAATCTTGAAAACCAAGCGG
>NZ_JACFQU010000047.1:0-610 GCF_016101285.1 Gilliamella sp. W8136 | reverse complement strand
CCCGATAGCGCCCTTGTGTATCAATATAACCATAGGTGTCATTATTCGGACTGGTTACCCGTGCCGGTAAAGTGCCGTCAATAGTTGGGAAAGGAATCGGCTCCGGGCGGTAAGGTTTTAATGGTTGGTAAGGTATGGCAGTAAAACTCAGCTCATAAGCCTCACTGCGGTTTCCCTTTCCTTGCACCGTTAATATCATTACCCCCTCATCTATTCCGGCTATCGTACTGCCTTTGATGCGAATATGTTGACCCGGGGCTAAATTGGCCTGATTGCTTTTACCCCGGATAACAATTTGACGGCTAATTGCATGTTCATGGCGAATGCGGGCATACCATTCTCCACTTTCAACACCATTACTCGCATTACCAGAATGAGTACTAATATCACTGCTATTATCGTTATTATTGCCATTACTGTCGTCGGTATCGATATCACCACTATTTTCATCATCATCATTATTATTGTTGGTGTCACTATCAATTCCATTATTGCTGTCACCATTGCTATTTAAGCCTTTATAGTGCTCATCATAACGGTAATCAGTACCATAAGTGGTATTATCTTTCCTTTGGCTGTTAACCTCACCCAGTAAATTCGCCTGCGCATC